>JBGSQJ010000255.1:0-4701 GCA_041738165.1 Bdellovibrionales bacterium | reverse complement strand
CTGCTTGCAGAACTCCATGATATTTACCCCATGCTGTCCGAGCGCCGGTCCAACGGGAGGCGCTGGATTGGCCTTCCCTGCCGGTATCTGAAGCTTAATCTGGCCCGTAATCTTGCGTGCCATATTCCCACTCCTTCAGTTTGGGTTAACATTAAAAATCAAAGCGTAAGCCCCATGCTCCGCCTTGCCATTTATTAGGTCCTCTCGACCTGAACAAAATCCAATTCAACAGGTGTAGGTCGACCAAAAATGCTCACGAGCACTTTGACCTTACCTTTCTCTTGATTAATCTCTTCAACCGTACCGTTAAAGCTACTAAACGGCCCATCGATCACGGTCACATTTTCGCCAACAGTGAACTTCACCTTTGGCTGCACTTTCTCAGCGCCCATCTCCATTTGCTTTGTCACTCGCAATACTTCTTCTTCGGGAACTTCTGGCGGTTTAACCTTGCTTCCGACAAAGCCGGTCACCTTTGCGGCATTTTTAACCAAATGCCATGTCTCATCTGTAAGATCCATTTGAACAAAAATATATCCAGGGAAAAACTTTCGGCTGCGAGTGGCCTTTTTGCCTTTTACCAACTCCACCACGTTTTCACTAGGAATCAGAATCTGGCCGAACCGCTCATCCATTTTTAAAGAGCGAACACGCTCTTCAATAGAAGCTTTAGCCAAGGCTTCACAGCTGGTTTGTGTGTTGACGATGTACCACTTGAGATCCTTGTTAGGAGCTACAGTCGCGGCGCCATCTGAATTTACCGATTCGTTCGACACAGGATCACCTCTCTACACTCAATTAACGAACGCCTTGATCAACTGACTTGCCAAAAAATCAAATGCGCCCAAACCTAAACCCGCCATGACCACCATCACACAACAGACTAGCGTCATCGCCGTCGTGTCTTTGCGAGATGGCCAGACAACTTTTCGAACTTCCGTCACGGCCTCATCTACAAAAACGTGAACGTTCTTATTCAGAAACAAGGCCAAAAAAACAGCGATACCTACGGCCACTGGCAAGCCATGTTTTGCGGCTTCAATATTTCGAAACCGAGCCACAACTCCAAATGCCCCAGCAAAGGTTTCAAACAGCACAGCCGTGATGAAGTAAGCAAGAAACCCCAGCGCCACAAAGGCAAAGTTGATAATGCTCTGATTGCTCTTTTCGTTGTCCATACCGATCTTTCTCACTCGCCAATCGTTTTTGTAAACTGGCAGGGCAGGAGGGATTCGAACCCACAACCTAACGATTTGGAGTCGTTCGCTCTACCAATTAGAGCTACTGCCCTACATACCCTTCCAAAAAAGCCGAAAGGGACCCCTGTCTAAAAGGTCCCCACAGCGCTTCATTAAACTCAAAAACTACTCAACAACTTCAGTTACAACTCCCGCACCAACCGTACGACCACCTTCACGAATGGCGAAGCGAAGTTCTTTTTCCATTGCGATAGGGTTGATCAACTCAACTTCCATCTCAACTCGGTCACCAGGCATAACCATTTCGGTGCCAGCCTTAAGTGTCGTCACCCCTGTGACATCTGTAGTTCGGAAGTAAAACTGAGGACGATATCCATTAAAGAATGGAGTGTGACGTCCGCCTTCTTCTTTAGTCAGGATGTACGCCTCACATTTGAATTTTTTGTGTGGAGTGATTGATCCTGGAGCCGCCACAACCTGGCCGCGCTCAACGTCTTCTTTTTTAGTTCCTCGAAGCAAACAACCCGCGTTGTCCCCAGCGCGACCTTCATCCAAAAGTTTACGGAACATTTCGATCCCTGTGATCGTGGTCTTTGTGGTTGGACGAATTCCAACGATCTCGACCTCTTGACCCACTTTGATGATTCCACGCTCAATTCGGCCAGTCACAACGGTTCCACGACCAGAGATTGAGAACACATCTTCGATTGGCATCAAAAAGGGCTTATCAATCGCGCGAGCAGGCTCAGGGATATAAGTGTCACAGGCTTCCATCAACTTCATGATGGCCACTTCGCCCATTTCACCAGTGTCGCCCTCTAGAGCTTTCAATGCAGAACCCTTAACGATCGGAATATCATCGCCAGGGAATTCATATTTAGAAAGAAGCTCACGAACCTCAAGCTCAACAAGCTCAAGAAGTTCTTTGTCATCCACCATATCCACTTTGTTCATGAACACAACGATCGCGGGAACGCCCACCTGACGAGCCAAAAGAATGTGCTCACGAGTTTGGGGCATGGGACCGTCTGCCGAAGAAACCACCAATATGGCGCCATCCATCTGTGCGGCACCCGTAATCATGTTTTTCACGTAATCCGCGTGACCGGGGCAATCCACGTGAGCGTAGTGTCGATTAGTCGTTTCATACTCAACGTGCGAAGTCGAGATCGTGATTCCACGCTCTTTTTCTTCAGGGGCTTTATCGATCATGTCGTAACCCATCGCCGTTGCGCCGCCCTTGCGAGCTAGCACCGTGGTGATGGCTGCAGTGAGTGTGGTTTTGCCGTGATCGACGTGTCCTATCGTGCCGATATTGACGTGCGGCTTGTCGCGTTTAAATGTCTCTTTTGCCATGTTGAGCTCTCCTCTTCGTTCACACGTGTTTAAAGTTTTTTACTTTCTCAATACTTACTAAATCCAAAACCCAATAAAAACCTGGAGCCCATGGTGAGACTCGAACTCACGACCTCACCCTTACCAAGGGTGTGCTCTACCCCTGAGCCACATGGGCCAACCACCCTACGAGCCTTGAGCGGGCTTAAACTGGAGCGGGAGACGGGTCTCGAACCCGCAACCCTCAGCTTGGAAGGCTGATACTCTAGCCAATTGAGCTACTCCCGCTCACACCACTCTTCGCACACCAAAACTCTTGGTGGAGAGAGTAGGATTCGAACCTACGTAGGCGTGAGCCAACGGATTTACAGTCCGTCCCCTTTAGCCACTCGGGCATCTCTCCAAACTACCTTCGTGCACATTCCAATCAACTGGAGCTGGCTATGGGACTCGAACCCGCAACCTGCTGATTACAAATCAGCTGCTCTACCAATTGAGCTAAGCCAGCCGAGTTTCAGGAGCCAAACTCTTACGTAACAGTTTGAACTGTAACCGTTTTAATCAGTTCTCCTGGAAACGTGCAAATCCCTCTTCTACTTGAGCATCATATTTGCAGTCAAAGGCTATTTCCCTGCTGACGAAAAGTCTCTCCAAGAGCGAGCGCGGCCGCGATCGAAACGTTGTAGCTGGCCTCTGGATCTATCTGAGGAATGCTCACCAATTCATCACATGTCGACTCAAGGGGCTTACGAATGCCTTTCGCCTCGGAGCCCAGCACCCAGACGATCTTTTCGGGCAAGCGGGTCTGATAGAGGCTGTTTGACGCCCTATGCGAAAGACCGTAGATCCAAAAACCTTTTGTTTTTAAGTGTTTAAGAGTCTCAGCCAGAGCCGATTCGGAGATCACTGGTACATGCTCACAAGCCCCTTGCGCCACTTTGCTCACAGCTGGTGACAGATTTACAGCTCGCTGTTGAGGTACAAGTACTCCGGCCACTCCCATTAACCAGCTAGTCCGAAGCACCGCCCCAAGATTGTGAGGATCTTCGACCTCATCGAGCAAAACCAGAGTGGACCGAGCAGAATTTTCAACTTCATCCCAATTGATCTCGGGTTGTTCCGTTACAAAAGCAACGAGTCCTTGATGAGAGGGCAGCTGTTTGGCCAACACCGCAGGAGATTGCTCCTCAATTTTTAGGCGTTGTTTCTTTGCAAAATCATGTAGCCGAACCAAATCCGCGCTGTCTTCATATCCACTGCGAATCCAAAGGGCCGAAATCGCGCGAGGGCGCACTTTGATCACTTCCCTCACGGCATGCAAGCCGGCAACGACTCGCCCCTTGGGTAAGTTCAGGTTAGGACTATTCCGAATGGGAAGTGGCCGACTAGGTCGCTTGGTCGAGAAATTTTTGGATCTCTTCATAATACACCTTTGCCGCTTCTGCGGGGTCACTAGCGTCGACAATGGGTCGGCCCACAACAAGAGCCGATGAGCCAGCCTTAAGGGCGATTCGCGGACTCGCCACGCGCTTTTGATCTTGCGTTGATTCCTGGCTCATGCGAATGCCGGGTGTGAGCAAAAAACTCTCTGGGTGCCGAGCGCGAAGCTGCTCAACCTCATTGGCCGAGCACACCAAACCCGATAGGCCACATGAAAGAACCAAATCGGCAAGAGCCAGCACCTGATCTGGTAGTGAAACCGCTTGGCTGTACTTGGGTAAATCGTGCGGAGTCATGCTCGTTAACACGGTCACCGCCAATATTTTAAATGATCGCCTGCTTTGTAGTTCAGCCTCGAGTTCGGCCAATTCTCTAAGCGCCTGAGCTCCACTTTGCGCATGTACGGTGCAGTAACGAGCTCCTAAATCAAAAGAGGCGCGAACAGATGAGATCATTGTGCTGGGAATATCAAAATACTTTTGATCGATGAACAACGGGGCTTGCTGAGCCAAAGCCTTCACCCAATCAGGACCAAAGCGCATGATCGCCCGAGGGCCGATTTTGAATCCTCCGACAAATGCCCGAGTTTGTTTGACCAACTCATTGGCGCGTTCAAGGTCATCGACATCTAAGGCCAGAAACAGTGGATTTTTCATGCACGCTCCATCATGGCCTTGAAGCGGGCTTCGACAATCTCGAACACCCTATCTGGTGCGATCTTTTCAAC
>JBGSQJ010000073.1:0-8541 GCA_041738165.1 Bdellovibrionales bacterium | reverse complement strand
AACAGCATGGACGCGGGTGCAGATCGCATAGAGATCGAATTTGGCGATGGCGGCCGAAGTGTGAGAGTCAAAGACAATGGTGTAGGGTTGTCGCCATCAGATCTCAAAATTTCAATAGAGCCGCACGCGACGAGTAAGATTCATTCGAGTGAAGACATTTACAATATTGAAACTTACGGTTTTCGCGGGGAAGCGCTGGCAAGCATCGCGGCCGTGTCGCGCCTGCAAATGGTGACCAGAATGCAAAATCAGGATTTGGGCGCCAGGCTTGAGTCTGAATTTGGGCAAAAGTCAGAAATCAGCTCTGTGTCTGCTGAAGCCGGCACTGACGTCAGGGTGGACCAGCTTTTTGAGAACGTTCCCGCACGCTTGAAATTTCTCAAATCGGCCGCTTCTGAATCAGGGCAGATTCGAAATGTCATCAAAGCCTTCGCTTTGGTTCGAGAAGACATTGAATATAGAGTCTTAAGCGAAGGTGAACTCGTGGGCCATTGGCCAAAATCAGACCGATTTTTAGACCGAGTTCGTCAGGTTCTGGGAATTGAAGATATGCACCTGTGCTCTGAGCCTGGTGTTGAGATCGCTTTCTCTGCCCCCAATCGGACCCAGAGGATCAATCGAGGGATCTGGCTATTTGTAAACAAAAGATGGATACAAGACCGGTCTTTGACCGCGGCGGTGATGGACGCCTACCGAAACTTGTTGATGCATGGAGAGTATCCATTCGTCGTGGTGCGGCTGACGCTGGCGCCCGACCTTGTGGATGTCAATGTCCATCCGACCAAATCGCAAGTGAAATTTCGTGACTCTCAAGAAGTGTTTCGCCTTGTTCGCGGCGCTTTAAGGCGAGCGATCGAAAAAACGCCATGGCTCAAAGAAGCGTTTGCCCATGGGCCTAGTTCTGCGCCTACACCGACCCCGGCATCAGCGCCGTCATTGAATTGGCAGGCGAGTGAGACGCTCTCGTTTAGTGAACCGCAAATAGAGCGATTCCAATTTCAAAAGCGTGACGAAAAAGTCTCGCAAATGGCCACGGCAGAGCCGAGCGGTCTTGAACCTCGCAGCGCTCGAGCGACTTTTATGCAAACGGGTGAGGAGTTTCAATGGTCAAAGCTCTTTGTCATCGGCCAGCTCGATCAAACGTACATTTTGGCACAATCAGATGCTTATTTTTATATGGTCGATCAGCACGCAGCACATGAACGGGTGATGTATGAAAGATTGCTGGCGCAGTTTCATTCTGGCCAGTTTGATCGTCAAAATCTTTTGATTCCTTTGGCTCTAGATTTCAATCAAGATGAAATTGAGAAATTGGATTTTGCGAAAGACGGTTGGGCCAAATTGGGAATCGAATTCGACAAGTTGGGCCCAAACACATTGGCGGTTCAGTCTATTCCGGCGATCGTGAGCGAGTCAGGAGTGGTCGCGGCCCTAAAGCGGGGCGCTGACGTTGGGACCGCGAATTCAAGCGAAGAGAGTTTTTCAGATGTTCTTAATTTGGTGTTGGCCACATTGGCTTGCCATAGCGTGGTTCGGGCCGGTCAGACCTTGAGCCATGAACAGTCAAGAGAGTTGCTCGAGCAGATGGACGAGTTCCCACTCTCTAGTTTTTGTCCTCATGGTCGCCCTGTCTATGTTCGCAGAGCCCTTAGTGAAATTGAGCGAGAGTTTGGTCGGCGGTTGTGAGTCGAGAGTCGGTGATATTTATCGTCGGCCCAACCGCGACGGGAAAGTCAGATCTGGCTCTTGCTTTGGCCAAAAAATTTGGTGGCCTCATTTTAAATTGCGACAGTTTGCAGTGTTACGAAAGGCTCAATATTGGAACGGCCAAACCTGGGCCACTCGAGCGAAGCGAAGTTCCTCATCTGCTCTTTGATGTGCGCTCTGTCGGCCAAACTCTTACGGCGGGTGATTTTCGAAAGTTAGCCTTAAAAGAGTTGTCCGTTCAAATTCACAAAGGGCCGATTTTTGCTGTTGGGGGAAGTGGCTTTTATATTCAAGCCTTAGAAAAAGGAATGTTCGATATCAGCAAGCCGAACCCAGAAGTCGAAGCTCGGGTGAAGAGTGAATATGACGAAAAGGGCATTAGCTGGGCGCATCGCGAACTGTGTCGACTTGATCCCGTGTATGGTGAGAAAATCAATCCGAACGATTCGTACCGAATTCAACGCGGGCTTGTGATTCTATATGAGTCGGGTCGCAAAGTGAGTGAATTGCAAAATGAGTTCAAAGTCGAGCCGCTGCCCTACCGCTCGATGAAGCTGGGGTTTTTACCAACGAGGGAAGAACTTTTGCCCAGAGTTCAGAGGCGAGTTCAGCAAATGCTGCAAGCGGGATTGATAGAAGAAGTTCGAAAACTCCTCGACGAGGATGCTGGCGGATGGCCACCTCTTTTGAGCGTAGGGTACAAAGAATGTAGACAGTTTTTGGCCGGTGAATTGACCGAGACCCAGCTTCCTGAAAAGATCGTTGAAAAGACGATGCAGTTGGCTAAGCGACAAAAATCCTGGTTTAAGCGAGACCTGAACACTCAATGGTTGGGCCTAGATGACCCAATGAGGCAGGCCGAACCAATCGTGGATAAGTTTTTGAAGGGGACGAATTGAATATGCAAAGCATGACGGGTTATGGCTCAGCCAAAGCCAAGTGTGGAAAGATCGAGCTCGAAGTTCATGTGAAATCAGTGAACGGACGTTTTTTAGAGCTGCGGTTTCATTTACCCAAAGAGTTCGTTAACATCGAAAATGATCTCAAAGATAAACTCAAAGAATTCAAACGGGGTTCGGTGGACGTGTACGTTCATCGAAAAAAATCTAGGCCCAAAACCGAGCAAAAGCCCGAGCTCAATATAGACCAGATCGCTCATTGGGTGAAAACACTAAGGGCTGTTCAAAAAAAGTTCAGTCTCGAGTCTGAAATTCAGATTCGAGATATTTTGCAGATGCCGCAGGTGATGGAATCGATGGACACAGGTGACTTTGAACCAGGAGAAATCAAAGCGCTCGAGAAAGCGCTTGGTGAAGCGGCCGGGGAGTGTTTGAAGTTTCGCAGGCGCGAAGGATTGAGTCTTCAAAAAGAACTTCTCTCGCAGTTGAGTGATTTGAATCTACACCTTGAAAAAATGCGGGGCTGGCGCGCGCAAGCTATGGCACAAATCGAAGCTCGGCTCGCCCAGCGCTTGGGGCAACTTGAAAATGCCGACCTAGATCCAGCGCGTTTGGCCGTGGAGTCGGCCCTTTTGGTAGAAAAAATGGATGTTCAAGAGGAGCTGGTGCGGCTCGCAGAGCACATCTCCAGCTGTCAAAAGTTGGTCAAAAAGTCTGAAGCCTCTGGCAAAAAATTAGACTTCTACTGCCAGGAGTTACTGCGCGAGGTCAATACGATTGGTTCGAAGTCACAGCTGGCTTCATTGACGGCGGTGGTGGTGGATGCCAAATCGACCATTGAAAAATTTCGTGAACAGATACAGAATGTCGAATGATTCGAACGCGGGTCAAAATGTTGCTCGTTATCGGCCCCACGGCCGTTGGCAAGTCGAGCCTTCTCAATAGGGCCTTGTCTGAATTCAAAAGTTTGCGCGACGTGATCACCTACACAACTCGAGACCCTAGGCCGGGTGAACAAAATGAACTGCACTATCATTTTGTCAGCGCTGACAAATTCAAAGAACTTGAAGCTCAGGGGTTTTTCTTAGAGACGGCTACGGTGCACGGGCGATCTTATGGAACACCTCGAGATCAGGTCGAGAAGGCCAGTGAGCAGGGTTTAACTGTTATTATGGATGTGGATGTGCAAGGCGCTAAGAAGCTTATGGCGCTGTATCCTGAGGCTGTATCTGTGTTCATTGAGCCTCCAGATTTAGACTCATTGCGTCATAGATTTCGTAAGCGTGGGATCATCGATGAGGCCGACTTAGAGCGCCGCTTGCAGTCCGCTCAGCTTGAGCTGTCTCAGGCTAAAGATTTCAAGCATGTCTTGGTGAATGACGATTTTGATAGTACTTATGAGAGCTTCAGAAAAATTGTTGAACAATTGATCAATTCCCAATAAATGTGGGGGTTTGAATCGTCCAAAGGAGTTAGGTGACGCATGGCTCGTATTACAGTTGAAGATTGTTTAGAGAGACTTAACAACCGATTTTCTTTGGTTCTACTGGTTGCGAAGCGCTCCAAGCAATTGATGAAGGGCGATGATTGCACCGTTCCTGGCAAGGACAATAAGTTTGTCGTGAATGCACTTCGAGAAGTGGCTTCAGGTACGGTCTATTTTGATACAACGGATCCACAAGGTTTAACTCCTGAAGAGCAGGTCCAGAGGGATTTGTCGCGCTAGATTTTTCGATTTCGCTCGAGTTTACTAAGAATTCTTCCGTGTTATTAAATGCGGAGGTATCTCGAGAGGTTATGGGTCAATGAGTGAGGCGGTTTCAGATTTAGGTCCGCACCACGAAGAGCCGCAAACTCTTGAGGACCTTCTTGAACTCATCCGCAAGCACTCCGCGCAAACCGATCTCAAACTCATTGAAAAAGCCTACTACTTTTCTGAAAAAGCCCATGCAGGTCAAATTCGAAGAAGCGGAGATCCCTACATTCTTCACCCCTTAGGGGTTGCCGCCATTTTGGCTCAATTGGACTTAGATTTGCCAACCATCGCCACGGCCTTGCTGCACGACACGGTTGAAGACACGTCGGTGAGCCTGGCCGATGTTGAGCGCGAATTTGGCTCAACCGTTTCTCGCCTTGTGGATGGTGTAACCAAAATCTCTCTGATGAAGTTTCGCAACACCCACGAGAAGCAGGGTGAAAATATTCGCAAAATGATTGTGGCGATGGGCAAAGATGTTCGAGTGGTGGTTGTGAAATTGGCTGATCGCCTTCACAACATGCGCACTCTTCATCACATGCCGCCCGATAAACAATCACGCATCGCCATGGAGACATTGGATATCTATGCGCCTTTGGCCAGCCGGCTTGGTATCAACGCCATCAAAGTGGAGCTAGAAGACTTATCGTTTCGCTACGCCTACCCCGAAGCCTATTATGGGTTGGTGCAAAAGGTCGCTCGCAAACGAAAAGAGCGCGAAAAATACATCGAAGATGTGAAGTCACTCCTGGAATCCGAGTTATCAAAAAAAACCCGAATCAAGTTTGAAGTGATGGGTAGGCCCAAACACCTTTGGTCGATTTATAAAAAAATGCAATCGCGCAATATTGACTACGAGCAGGTCTATGACGTTTTGGCCTTTCGTGTGAACGTCAATTCTGTCGCTGAATGCTATGAAGTTTTGGGCCTCGTGCATTCACTTTGGAAGCCGATTCCGGGCCGTTTTAAAGATTTCATCGCCATGCCCAAAAACAATGATTATCAGTCTTTGCACACCACCGTGATTGGTCCGCAAGCCGAGCGCATCGAAGTGCAGATTCGAACGTTTGAGATGCATCTCGTTGCTGAAAAAGGGATCGCGGCTCACTGGCGGTACAAAGAGTCAGAAAATGATGAAATCGACGTGGAGTCGCTCAAGCGTTTCAATGGACTTCGCGATTTGATTCGGGAACATCAAGACCAACCCCAAGACACCAACCCAGATGAATTTTTAGAAGATTTCAAAACGGATCTTTTTGATTCTGAAATCTACGTCTTTACCCCTAAGGGTGAGGTCAAAGAGTTTCCAGATGGGGCGACGCCCATCGACTTTGCCTATTCAGTTCACACGGATGTTGGCAATCATATCGTTGGTGCGCGCGTGAACGGGCGAATCGTTTCTCTCAAGTACCAACTTCAAAATGGTGACACGATTGAAGTTCTGACTTCAAAAAATCAGACTCCATCTAAAGACTGGCTAAAAAGCTGCGTCACCACTCGGGCCAGGTCGAAGATCAGACAGTTTGTAAAAGTCGAAGCGCGCAAGCGCGCCTTGGAACTTGGCAAAGAGATGCTCGAAAAGGCGCTTCGCAAGGCCGGTCAGTCTTTGCAAAAGTCTGTCGAAAAACCGGAGTTCGCCAAATTTGCTAGGGATCACGGTTGCAATTCGGTGGACGACCTTCTTGTAAAAATTGGCTATGGCGCCGTCACACCTCAAAATGTGCTCTCGGGCTTAAATTTAAAGTGGCCGGGCGACAAAGAAGCGCCAAAAGAAGAAACCAGTTATTTGAAGAAAGCTTTTCAGGCCGCCATTGGCCGCCGGCGCGAGACGGCCTCGCTCATTCGAGTGGACGGCATGGACGATGTGCTCGTGCGCTTTGCGAGGTGTTGCAACCCGATCCCTGGGGATTCCATTTTAGGTTTTATCACTCTTGGGCGAGGTATTGTGATTCACCGGGCCGATTGCCCAAAAGCCTATGAGCTCGATCAAGATCGGCGCATGGATGTGGAGTGGGGCAGCGCTCAGGCGCAGGATGTCGGGCGCACGGTCACGTTAAGAATCGTGAGCCATGACACTGCGGGAATGCTCAAGCAAATGGGCGAAGTGTTTTCGATTCACGCGATCAATATCTTGAATGCTCAGGCGCGCACGACAAAAGATCTCAAGGCGATATGCACATTTGATGTGAATGTCAAAAACACCAAGCAGCTCTCTGAAGTGATGAGCGATCTGTCTAAGCTCAAAGGTGTTTTGGGTGTGACTCGCATCACGCACTCTTAGTCGAAGCAGACGAAACCGGCGGTTATGCAACTGTGTTGATGAACCAGCTTTCCAAACTGTACTAGAGTGCTATCAATAAGGTCTCCAAGGCTAAAAGTTTCTTAAAAAATTGTTTCACATTGACTCTGGTATCTACCGGATCGGCTTGGCTGTAATTATTGGCTCGAATTATTGAACGCATAAACTTGGTTATTAGTTCACTGACCCCAGATTGCCCAAATGAGACACGGATACAGAATGTAGGTCATTCTTGAATAATATCTAGAGGGTGAAGAACCAAAGCGTGTCAGTTTTGAAAGACTCTCTGTCTTGCTTGCCATTTTCCTCACCTCATTTTATACCTTCGGTCACTAAGTGCGACGGTTTTTACCGATCAAGAGGGCACACATTGACAAAAGGCATGAACGTGAAGAGGCGCCAGCTGAAATTTCAACATCTCAAATCATCCAACTCGGCTTATGGAGGAGTTCTGCGCAACACTCGAAAGGGTCGGTCGGGGCCAAGGCCACTCGCGGTCAGACATTCGATGCATTTGGTGCTGCGTTCAAGTTTGGCAAAAGGGGAGTGGTCGTTTCGTAAGCCCAAAAACGCTAAAAAAATCGATCTTATTATTCAAAAATTTTCAACCAAGTATGGAGTAAGCATTCACTCAATGGCCAACGTTGGCAATCACCTGCATTTGCATATTGGGCTCGGAACCCGTTATGCTTACACGCCATTTATTCGAGCCATCACGTCTGCAATTGCGATGGCGGTGACAGGGCGGACGAGATGGACCAACGCTCACCAAAATGGTTCGGCGGGTAGGGCCGAGCGAAAAAGAAGGACGTCAGGCCTGTCGAAACCAACTGACTATGAAAATCAGACACCAATGATCGGAGAAACGAATCAATTTAAACGGCAGAAACAATTTTGGGATCATCGGCCGTTTACGCGCATCGTATTTGGAATGACCGCATTTAAGAGGCTGGTGAAGTATATCAAGATCAATCAGCTAGAAGGTCTGGGGCACTCGCGACATTCTGCTGAATTTTGGATTCACTGTGGTGCCTATGATTTTGGTTTTGGTACAGCTGTCGATTCAGGATAAAATTAAATTTCAAGTGTTTGGAAAATCTAGAGACTGTGCCACTCCTTTGCACAGAACTCCACACAGAAACAACCTAAAACGGAACAGCGAAGCCTGCGCGAATGGCGATGAAAGACGCTTCAACCTCATCGGATTTGGGCAGCATGCTGTACTCAAGACTGATGGGAATCATCAGTGTGGGGCTTACAAACCAATCCACTCCGCCCAAAAAAGTGTAGGTGTTGGTGGTGCCAATGCTCGCCGAGTCTAGCGCCGTTGAATCTTTCGACATCGGGAACATCAAGCCAAAACCGCCGCCCACCCATGGCCGAATGTCGCCCGTGGTGAACACCCAGCGAGCAATGAAGTCGGCCGTTAGATAGTAAATGCTCGCCGTACAAGCCTCAGTGTTGCCGACCCCGCAAATCGATGAGCCCGAAACGCTGAAACCCTCAATTCCTGAAGTTCCGCGAAACCAAAGTTTTTGCTCGTAAATATCATAATCAAAGAGCCCCTTCGCGCTAAACGAAATCCCGCTCATGTCGCTCGTGCCGAAATTGTTATTATTGGTGTCTTTGACGACCACTTTCATCGTGTCTTGTGAGATTCCGGCGATTGCACCCCAATACATTTTGGAATCGCTCGCCGATCGAGCCGAGCGCTGTGAACTTGGGCTCCCTGCGGTCACACTCGAGCCCCGGTGCTGCAAGATCATTCCGGCTTGGGCTTTGCCTTTTAAGATTCGGCCTATGGCTCTCTCGCCTTTGACCTTACGAATTTGAATCAAAGCCTTTTTTTTGCCATTGCTGCCTAACAAGAAATACTGATC
>JBGSQJ010000268.1:0-11047 GCA_041738165.1 Bdellovibrionales bacterium | reverse complement strand
GGCACCTTACTTGCTACTTCGATAGCATTCGCTATGGAGGTCTTGTGACACGCTTTGGTCTTGTAATATTTGCGCTATTGTTCCAATTGATAACTATTTATTCGGCTCAAGCTAACGCGGCCGTCCCCTTTGGTTGTGGATATGCGTTGGGCGTTGGCTCACGTCAAATGACGATGATTCGCACGCTGATTGCTGAAATTACGGCACTTGAAACACGCCTCAGCTACAGTGATCTGGTGCGATCGCAAAACGGACGAATAGGCGACTTCGAAACGGCGATCGGAAACTTGGCCTACTTAAAAAATCTTGCAAATGAAAAACGCAGACAAATTGAATTGAACCCCGATGCGCTGGAGTATGGGCCCCAAGTTGAACACTACTACGCCGCCTTTCGAAAGATTCAGGACGAAACAAAAGAAACTCTAGAATTACGAGAGAAACCACCGATCTATGGTCTTCACGATCCCTGGGGGTATTACAGTGGCCTTAGCCCATCTGGTTATTACTTTGGCCGGGTACCACTACACACGCGAACGCCGGAAAAATAGGTTTATGAAAAAGAGTTCCATTTTTCTGTCATTTTTGTTTTCATGTTTGTCGCTCGCCATGAACGCAAATGCGGCGCCAAAAGCGTCTGATACAAAGAAAGTTAAAGATTGTAATGCGGAGGCCTTACTCGGCCAAGCTGCCGCGGATAACGTTGTGACCGTTATTGATTCGGCACTTCGTCAAATTGAATCACGTCTTCACCTTAAGAGCGTTCTAGGTCCGGAACTTGAGTTTGAAGCCAGCGACACAGATTTGGCGGAATTATCACTTGAATTAACCAACCTCAAAAATGAAATTCTCTCGAACTCTTCAATTGATCTCGAGTATGCCAATCGCGCGGCCCATGACTTGGCCCATTCCGTCTCGTTAGCCGTCACAGTTAAAGCCACTGATCTCACGATTCAAAATTTAGAAGTTCGTGATTCAGTTCAGTACCCGAGTGGCCCCCGCGCCCGAGAAGTTCTGCGTGGCTGGCCCGAAGACGATTGGTCGTTGAAATAACGACTCTCAGTTATAAAAACGCAAATTGAATAAAGAACTTAAAGCGCGCTCAGCCTGAAGACGCGAACGGCCCTGAAGCCTAAGGCCATCAAAGAATAGGCCGCAGCTCCAGCTCTCAAACCCCGTTGGCTGTATACGACAATTTCATCGTCGGGGTTTACTTTCAAATCTTTCAACCGATTTTTGATTTCGAAATTCACGCGGCCCTCATCAGTGAAAAACTCTTTCCACTCAATATTGAGCGCATGAAAGTCTGGCAGGTTGGGCGCGCCTTTTTTCTTGTTAAAATATTCGGTCGCTGATCGCACATCGATTAGAAATATTCGCCGTTTGATTCTACCTGCTGGGTCATGAGCCAACTGGCGAAAGCGATTTGCAGTCAAAATAAATTCAGATTTGGGTTTCAATTGCCACGCTTGTGTGTTGGCGCGTGGTTCCGCAGGCTCGACAGTCAACTTTTTCTCAAATGGCCGAATGGCACTGACCTGAATGTCTGTAAACCCCAAATAGAGAAGGTTCCAGGCTAAGCGGCCCTCTTCGCCCTGCCCCTTAGTTCCGTCACCAAAAATCACAATGGATTGGCTAGGCTCAAGCCCCATAAGAGTCAACTTTCGCATCAACGATTTTTGATCTTGATTTAACTCTCCAGTTTTTCGTGACAACACCAAATCTTGCCACTCCAAACGAACTGAGCCCGCAATGTGTTTCAAACCGTAGTCAAACTCAGATCTGGCATCGAGAAGCACGGTTGAATCATCGATTCTAAGTGGGGCCTTCGACTTTTGTGTAAAGGCCGACCACTCGACTTCACGCGTTTCATGAACCCTTGTTGGGCTCATCTGGCAGGCTACCAATCCCACCAAAGAAACGGCCACAGCCAGACCGACAGATAGGCGATTCCCGAATTTTTTAGTTCCCAAAAAGTTCCTCACTTAAACTTCATTGTTGGGAAAAACAAAATGTCTCGAATAGATGGCCGATCAGCCAACATCATCACTAGGCGCTCAACGCCAAGGCCCACCCCACCTGTGGGCGGCATACCTGACTCAATAGCCAAAAGAAAATCTTCGTCCATGGGCTGAGCCTCCTCGTCCACCACGCGCTTGGACTCTTGCTCTATTAGCCGCGCTCTTTGATCTTCGGGATCGTTGAGCTCCGTGTACGAGTTGCCAAGCTCCATACCTGCGGCGATGGGCTCAAAACGTTCAACGAAGCCAGGCTTTGAGCGATGACTTTTGGTCAAGGGCGAAACCTCTTTGGGGAAATCCACAATAAAAGTCGGATTCCAAAGGTGTTTTTCAGCGACCAATTCAAAAGCTTGCATCATCATTTCACCGCGGCGTGCGGGCTTTTCTAAGTCTGAACCCAGGGATTTTATTTTTTTAAACAGCTCTTCGTCTGACATTCCGTCAAGAGTAAAGCCGCCGTACTCCTTGATGCCGTCTTCAACAGACAGGCGCCGCCAAGGCGTCGAGAAATCAATATCTTTGCCCTGGTAGGTGAACTTTGGCGTACCCCGAACTTCTTTCACCACGTGCAAAACAAGCTCTTCAAACTGAGTCATTTGATCTAGGTAATCGGTGTAAGCTTCATAGTACTCGAGCATCGTGAACTCGGGGTTGTGAGAGCGATCGATGCCCTCGTTTCGAAAGTTCTTACCGATTTCATAAACCTTTTCAAAACCACCCACAATCAAGCGCTTAAGATAAAGTTCAGGTGAAATTTTTAAAAACAACTTCATATCCAAAGCGCGATGATGAGTTGAAAACGGGTGCGCCGCCGCTCCACCGTAAATCGGCTGAAGAACAGGGGTCTCAACTTCCATAAATCCACGATCGTCCAAAAACCTACGGATCTCTCGAATGATTTTTGACCTCATTCGAAAAACGGCGCGAGAATCTTCATCGGTGATCAAATCTAAATGACGATGGCGATATTTGATTTCAACGTCGGCCACACCATGAAATTTTTCGGGCAGGGGCTCTATTGTTTTGCACGTGATCGTGAAGGTCTTGCAATGCACGGACACTTCGCCCTTTTTAGTTTTAAAAACCGAGCCCGTAACGCCAATCCAGTCACCCAAATCGACGTGATCGAAAAATTTACGGTCGGTTTCGCTGAGCTCTTCGAGCTTCACATAGCCCTGCAAAGCGCCGCTTTCATCTTGCAGATTAAAAAACGAAGCCTTGCCCATATCTCTTAAGGTCATCAGTCGACCCGCGAGGCAAATTTCGCCTTCGACTTTTTCACCAGCCTCAAGGTTTTGATATTTCTCGTGAATCAAACCGGCTTTGTGGGTCGGCTTGAAGTTGTGCGGAAAGGGGTCGAGCCCCAGCTCTTTGAGTTGGTGAAGTTTCTTTCTTTTTTCTGCCCTTAGGGGATTCTCAGAGGTCAATTTAGGTCTCCAGTTTTACGGAACCTACTCCTTAGCGATCATTCGCTTTGAAGATGTCCATCACCGAGTGTAACAGCTGAATCGCTTCTTTTCGAGGCCTTTGAAATGCATTTCGCCCCATAATACTGCCAAACGCTCCACCCAAGGCCAACTCTTTGACCTCTTCAAGAAGTGCATCCGTCCCTTTGGGCTCACCGCCGCTAAAGATCACAATGCGACGACCGTTGAACGCCGACTCGACAACGTGGCGAGTGCGGTCACTTAAGCGATCCATTTTCAAATTCAAATCTTTGTACACTTTGGCCGCTTCGGGTTGTTCAATATGAGCGGTCGGAGGTTTGATTTTCACAATGTGCGCCCCTAATTGCGAAGCGATTTGTGCCGCGTACGCCACGACGTCCACTGCCGTCTCGCCTTCTTTGCTGAGCGTAGCGCCTCTTGGATAGGCCCAAATCACAACCACCAATCCGGCTTTTTTGGCTTCAGCCGTGGCCTTTTGAATTTCTTCGTATTGCGCTTTTCGTTCACCTGATCCTGGATAAATCGTAAAGCCCACCGCTGAGCAACCCAAACGAAGAGCGTCTTCAACGCCCGATGTGACCGCAGAAATAGGATTTTCTTTGGCTTTGAAGAGAGAATCGGAGTTGTTGATTTTTAAAATAAGTGGAATTTCACCTGCAAAATCTCGCGCCGCCGCTTCGATAAAACCAAGTGGCGCCGCATATGCGTTGCAACCTGATTCAATCGCCAAAGAAAAATGATACGTGGGATCGTACGCATCGGGGTTCATTGCAAAACTTCTGGCCGGGCCATGTTCAAATCCTTGATCGACGGGAAGGATGACCATTTTTCCTGTGCCGGCCAGGCGACCGTGATTCAACATTCGGCTCAGATTTGTGAGCACTCCAGGGTTGTCGGCACCGTACCAGCTTAGTATCTCTCTAACTCTTGGCGTCATTCATTGCTCCCGCGACTTGTGATTTTCAATAGGTCGAAAACTATTCAGTCGCCTCAATGAAATCAAGGGATATATGTTAGGTGCCATGCGCGAAATCATCAAAGCCCGCCTAGCCCCTCTTCGATACCCGGATTATCGCAATTTCTTTATCGCGCAAACTTTGTCGATGGTGGGCACGTGGTCCCATGATCTGGCGAGAGCCTGGATTGTGATCAAAGCGACCGGCAGTGCAGGAGCCCTCGGAAACTTAAGTTTGGCCATCTCTTTACCCTGCCTCATTTTTATACTTTTCGCAGGCGTGCTGGTGGATCGCACCAACGTAAAAAGACTTTTGCAAGTCACCAAATCCTTAATGGGCATCATGGCTTTGTGCTTGGCGGCGCTTGCAGAATTTGGAGACCTACAAGTTTGGCATTTGATGGTGTTTGGAGTGATTGAAGGCGTGCTGATCGCCTTTGATTCACCAGGTTTCTCCACTCTTGTCGTGCGTATGGTCCCGCGCGCCGACTTTCAACAGGCCATAGCCCTGAACTCGGCCAACTTTCACACGTCAAGAATGCTTGGCCCGTTGGTCGCCGGTTGGCTCATGGCCATTCACGGGCCGAGTCTTGTGTTTTTGTATGATGGAGTGACCTACTTTTTAGTAGCTCTCATTCTAGTTGGCGTGACCGTTAAAGCTCTGCCAAACGAGCAAAAACCAAAAACATCAACGGGAGCATTTGATCTATTTGAGGGTCTTCGCTATGCGTTTAGGCATCCTCTGATGCGCTATCGCTTGCTTCAACTTTTTTTGACCATTAGCTGTATGTTCCCGGTCATGATGGCCATCTTTCGCGTCTTCATTCAAAATAAATTCGCATTGAGCGCCGCTGAGTTTGGTGAAGTGTTTAGCTTTCCGGCGTTGGGTGCGATGGGGGGAGCCCTTTCATTTGCTATTCTCAAACCCAAAAATCCAATGAAGGCCCTGTGGCTGGGAATTCCCTTGACCATTCTGGCCTCAGCACTTGTGCCCTTTGCCACTGAACTTTGGCCGTCGGTGGCGTTGATGACTGTAACTGGATTTGCGCTCTATCTGACCTTTGCCTCACTCACAATCTCTATACACCTCGAGGTTGAAGAGCGCTTTCGTGGTCGCTTAAGTTCAATGATTGGACTTGGATTTTTTGCTATTGGTCCTTTGATGTCTTTTCCCTGGGGCCACCTGGCTGACTATATCGGCGCGCCAGAAGCGATCTGGGTCGCCTCAGCCGTATTGGGAGCGGGCTCGGCCATTTTAGCCTGGCAGCACTCAAAGGTTCGTGCTAGATCAAGCACATGAGCCAAAATCAAATTCATGTTTACACAGAGACGACTCCAAACCCAGATACCCTCAAATTTGTCATCAACGTGACTCTTTCAGACACCGCAATGAATTTTGCAAATGCAGGAGAAGCGGCGGGCGTAAGCCCACTGGCGTCTAAAATTTTAGGATTCCCTTGGGCCGCTGGACTCTATCTGGGCCGAGAATTTTTGTCTGTCACCAAACAAGATTGGGTGGACTGGGAAACTCTAGAAGCGCCGCTCGTCGAGTTGATCAAAGAGCATCTTACTTCTGGCGAGCCCGTCGTCACAGGCGCAAAGCGCGAAGTGGTCGACGACGAAATTTTAGAGACAGACGAGCCTGTCGTGCGCCAGATCAAAGAAATTCTGCGTGACGACATTCGTCCAGCTGTGGCTATGGACGGCGGAGACATACGCTTTCACAGCTTCAAAGAGGGCGTGGTCTTCTTGCACATGCAAGGCGCCTGCTCGGGCTGCCCTAGCTCTATGTACACTTTAAAAGAGGGTATTGAGACTCGGCTTCGCAATGCTATTCCTGAAGTAAAAATGGTCGAGTCGATCGACTAATTTGAATTCAACATCTCTAGTCCTTTGACCGTTTTCGGTTGCTACTGTGTCCTGCTATATTGAAGAGCAAGGCTTTAGCGCCGGGAGTACGCGACGTGATTAGAATTGCTGTATCTGTTCTGACACTGCTCTTTATTTCTGCCTGCGGAAGTGATTCTAAAAAGCCACCGAATGAGGGCGGCTCAAATCCTCCCCCTGATGAACAAACCGAAACCGAAGCTCCACAAGTTGAGCCTATTTCTCTTCTCACCAAGCAAGACGAACCCGTCGTTGTCGCGTTAAAGGGACAGCTCAAGACGTCGGCCACATTGAGCTATGAAATTGTCAGCCTACCGTCAAATGGTTCCCTAAACCTCAGCGGTGAAAGCGTGACCTACACTCCGACTGCTGGCTATTTTGGACCTGACCAATTCACCTATCGAGCTTCTGTGAATGGCGTTTATTCAGAAAATGCATCTGCAAATATCTATGTCGTCAAAGGCCAAGCCCAGTCGGCGTTTTGGCTGAAAAGTGAGAACATTAAAACGTCAGGCACTGACGGCAGCGTGATTTTAGACTGGGCCGACGCGGTTTCTGGGCAATCGGCCACATTCAAAAGCGAAGCTCGAACACCTCGTTTTATCGAAAACATTGGCAACTCTCAAAGAGGTGCAAAATTTGAATTTATAATTGGCGGTTTCGACACCAATGACTTTATGTATTTTGCCTCGACCTACTTGTACTCAGAGCTGGCTGGCATCACCTTATTTGCTGTAGGCGAAAGCAAAGGTTCGAGCTCTTCGATCGCACCCGTTTTTGCTTTGGGCGATTGGACCACCAAAGGCTTTGGCTTTCATTGGAACCCCCAAAACGCTGGTATAGTTTCATCCACCAAAAAAGACGGACGAGATGATCGCTCTATTTATCCCATCACCACCACCGGTCTAGCTCTCATGACCGCGCAAATTCGCTTCTCAACTGGCGGAGATAACGGTTTTCAACGCGTCCGCTTCAATCAAGGCGCCTGGGCTCAAAAAACCGAAGGCATCGATCTTCGTAAGCTCACTGACAAGGAAGTCGATGTGCGCTCGGCACCCTCACTCCAAGGTGGCCCAATTGTGATCGGAGCCAACAACGACGCGGACTTTCAACCCGACCGTAGATTCAATGGCAATCTGGGCGAGGTCCTAGTGATCAATGATTTTCTTTCAGACTCGGACCTTGAAACAATCGAAACGGCTCTCAAGAAAAAATTTGGGATTCAGTAACTTCACCGATTACCAATAGAGTCAAAATCAAAGAAACCACTCGGAAGTAAACTCAGTCATTTTGGCTTCATCAATGTTGCAGTGACCTCCTGGCCACTCCATAGACAACAATGGCAATTTTAAAGCGTTGGCGCGACTGGCGTATTCCAGACCACCAGACCTAAACGTGAAATCGTTCGAGTTGACGATCAATATGATCTTTGGACTGGACTCCTTTGTGACTTTACTAAGATTTTCAAAGGGATCCACTTGCTCACCCCAAACCATCGCGTTCGGAACAAAAGACTTTCCTATTTCGACAACGTTGGCGACCGTCTCAGGATCAGCGCCAGTTTTTGTGATGAACCGGTCTATTTCTGATTGCGGAGCCCAAGGCGTCAGTGCAATGAGCGCAGGGCAAAGCAGAGCCACGTTATCGAACTTCAGCCCCCGGCTGCCGAGCTGCAAGAGCTGAGTCAGGTTGAACCCACCCATCGACAATCCAATTGCAAACCTTTTAGCCGGCGGAGCACCAAGTACCATAGTCTCAAGTTTTGGCGCGATGCCCGCGACAAACAAGTTCAATAGCCCACTCGTTGGCAATTCATTTTTTTCAACCAGAAGCCAGATTTCTCCGAAGCTGATTGTAATCACGGCTGGAACATCTAAACCCTTGGTTTCCCATCCCTCGTAAAACTTTGAGCTCAATTCTAACCAACCGCTTTCATCGCCCCCTCCACCGTGAAAGTAATAGAGTATGTCTTTGGATTTTGATTCTGAACTTTTGGTGACACAGTACTTAAACGAAACCTGCGCCACAGAATCAACCGCACAACTTTGAATGACCTTTGAAAATCCCGCTTGTGATAACAACAGACTCACTGGCAATGCCAACAGACACAAAAACTTCATACATCCCTCCGAAATCAGTTTTTTATCGCCATACCGCAAACAGAATGGACAGGCTGACACAACTCACGAGGTCATCCAACCTCTCAAAACCAAACTGAAAAATATTCTAACCTAAGGATACACTTCGTGTGGCCAGCTTCTAGTTGGCAATTTTAATCGAGGCTGAAATCCAATAGGGATCGCACATGACAGTTCCGTTTGCAAAAAACACTCCGATTCATCGATCGTTCTCGCATCTAACACAACCGGAAAATCTTGCCGGCGAATGATGACGTACGCCCGATTCATGCGAACCACATCGTCCAACCCTGACTTGTCTGTGGGGATCAAATCGATGTTCCCATAAAATTTGTACTCCTGAAAAATCGACATATCCTCATTGTAGTGACCAAGAAAATAAACAGGGGTCGAGGCGATCTGCTGGTCAAACTTGATCACATTGATAATATTTAAATTGTTCTTTGGTCTATCCCCAGTTGTCTTTAGTGGAAATGTCAAAAAAATCATCATGGCCGCGACACTTAGTCGCGATAGCGCTTTAGACCAATCCCACTCAAAGCGAGTCCATAGCCAGAAAATCGCCTGGGCTGAAAAAAGCGCGTAGAATGGATACGCCGGCATCATGTAATAGGAAAACTTCACGTCAAAGAGTGAAAATGGAACAATCACGGCGACCATCATGCACAGATACAATTTGAGCTGCCGTCGCTCACTAGAAGTCCAATTTAGACGATTGCTAACGAACAGATACATCGCAACCAAAAAAATGGCCGCCATGTGATACTGAAAAGCGACAATCGTTTTGACGTAAAAGAGATAGTCCGAGGCGTCTTTAGACAACGTAAAAAAACTTCGTTTGGCGCCGGCAAAGAGCGTGTAGTAATCAAGCCCGCCGTGAAAGCGAAGTTGCGGAAGGTAAGGAATGCAAAGCAAAAGCGCCATAAGGGCAAGCGCCGCCCAGAACCCTTTTTTTAAGACAAACCGCCACTGCCAGGTAACCAAACACCAGAGCCCCAGCCCACCAAGCACTCCCGCCATAACAGGCCCTTTGCTAAAAACTCCAAACGCAAAGAACGGGGCCACGCCTAAAAACCACCACGGCCGATCAAGCCCTCTTAAGAAAAAATAAGTCACGCCAAGGTAACCTGCAACTAAAGGAACGTCGTGCTTGATTCCGCCGCTCCATTTGCCGAAATAAAGACAAAGGGCAATGCTGATCAAGGCTGAATAGCCAAAAGCTTTGCCCTTAAGGTGCTCACCGATTTTAAAAATTAAAAAATAACTAACGCTTGAGCAAACCATAAAATAAAACCGCGCCACCAAATCAATGTGGCCAAAAACTTGCATCATCTTGCCCATGACCCAATAAGAGAGAGGAAAGTGATCCCAAACCTCGGGAAGAAAAACCGGATTTATAGTAAAGCGAAAAAAGTTTCCGGTTTGCGCAATATTTTTGGCAATTGCCGCATACCATGTGGCATCAATGTGTCCACCCGGCTCCCACTTTTTTATAAAGACCAAGATGAATATAAAAAAATACAGGCCTGAATTGCTTTTGAGTTCTTGCCAAATTCGCACTATCGAACCCATTTCACTTTTTTAGTAGCTTCATCAATTTGATTCACCTCGGTTTTAAAACTCTCCATCAAATGGATGGCCAGTTCTTTGGGGTCCACGCGCCATTCGTCTAGCGCACAAGTGGGCACAGGAGTGCCGTCATTGCTGATGTTGATCGCGAAATGAATCAACGAACTCACTGGGCTCACTGTTGCGATTGAAATACTCAATTTTCGCTTTTCAAAATAAACATCATCGCCCTCTCTAATGAAGTCCAAACCCGTGCGATGAGCCATCTCATCTCGAACTTTCGATGCGAAGAGGCGCTGCAACGTGACCGCTTCAATAAGGGGAGTTGCAAATTTCTCAATTATAAAGTGAAGCATATTGGAGCCGCAGATCTTTGCACTGACCAATAGATCTTCGCCATCAACCATATGTTCAAGAGACACGTCGCATGCCCCTGTCCAACTCACAACCGAATCGCCAAGTAATCCGTGCTTCAAATAGGATCTTAGGCTGACAAGCTGTGAGCCATCGTAGACTTCTGTTTTGTCTAGAAATTTAGTTAACATGATTTTTCTACCTCACCCGATCGAGCCTGTAGTTCAGAAAAGCTCTGATCGTTTTGTTCAAGTGCACGAGAAAACCTAAGACACGATTCACAAATCCCGCACCATTTTGCCAGGCTCTGATAACACGGCCAGAGCTTATGAAGCGGCAAGTTCAATTCTAAACTTTTTTTAACAATTTCTTTCTTACTCAATTGAACTGAATAGCTCTCGGCTCGAACCGAATTGGAAGTGGAGTACGAAAAACTGCCAGTTAGTGACTTCAAAAAGTCTTCTGAATTATCGGCAAAGGTCTCGGCCTCTTCTAGATTGAATCCTGAAAGCACAGTGCCCATTCCGCCAGCTTCAGCAAATGCCGCCGCAACGTTCATAAAAACACCGTTCCGGTTCGGTACCCAAACCCTCTTCGCGCTCTCTTTGGATCTCTCAAGAGACGAAATGTCCAACTCTGAGCCCGTCGGAACCTCACCCACACCCAAAAGCGACGACG
>JBGSQJ010000246.1:0-6813 GCA_041738165.1 Bdellovibrionales bacterium | reverse complement strand
GAAGAAGTACGAGCTTTGTTCATGCAGTTCGAAGCTATGGCAAAAAAATTAAACGAATTGCAATCCAGAGTCGAAAAGATCACTTCGCAGTCAGACGACATGATCAAGCAGAACAAGCAAAGATTCGAAAGAGTTCAGGGTCATTTTCAAAGACAAAATGAGATGATTCAATCGAGCACAAATGATGTCAATCAACGTATGGCCCAAATTGTTAGCCGAGTGAATGAGCGAAAAGTTGAAGATGGAGTGATCAAAGAGATGGTCGAGCGCCATGCTCACGTTGTTCAGTCATTTGAAGTGCGGATGCAGCAAATGCAACGCCTGATGAGTGAGCAAGAACTGCAACTCATCAACGCTCGGGCTGAACTCAAAGAGGCTCTGCAAGAACTTTCAAAACTTAAAAAATACTAGCTGTTTCGAGAGCCCCTAAGGGCTACTTAGTCTTAGACGAACTAGAAAATAATTTGGATATCATCTGAGTGGTTCGAGGGTAATTGATGAACTCGCCCTTTTTATCATAGGGAATTGGATCTCGCAGTGAGACCCGAATCAGAGTCACAACTAAGAGCACCACGTGGGCGCTGGCCAGGTACAAAAACACGATTTGTGTTGAAAACAATGCGACAAACACCGTACCCAAAAACGGTCCAATCACCGAACCCAGACTGCTCGTGATGAGCAAAAGACTTGAGAGGCCGACGATGTTTTTTCCTCCAGCGGCGTCTGAGGCATGCGCAATTGAGAGGGCGTAGATGGGCATACTGCCGGCTCCATAAACAAAGAGCGCCAGCCAAAAAAGACTGGGATTCACCGAACCACGATTTGTGGCCAAAGTTAGAGCCAGTGCGGCCGCGATACACAAAAGAGCTTGAAAACCAATGACTTTACGGCGATCGATTCGGTCTGAGAGTTTGCCGACCGGCATTTGTATGAGCGCTCCACCAAGCAGGTACACGGACATGACCCATGTGAGCGTTGTTCCACTTGTAAATTGATCTTTCACATAGAGCGGGGCCAGCGTCCAATAAGACCCGTTGGCAAATCCTGAGAGGGCGCAACCGAGCAAACTGATAGGCGTGAGCTTCCAAGTTTCTTTGAATTGTTGAAGCATTCCACGGCTTGTGACGTCAATGGCCGAGGGGGGCTCTATGCGGGTGAGCGTGATCGGTACGATAGACACAATGACGAACAAAGCTCCCACCAAAAAAAGACTTTCAGTTGGTGGATCAGAAAATAAAAAAGCCCATTGGCCAAGGATGGTTCCAAAAATGTCGGCGATGCGATACTGAGAAACGATCTGTCCACGATCTTCGTTTTTAGCAAAAGAGTTGAGCCAACTTTCGATGCTCAAATAGAGGCCGGCAATGCTAAATCCCGTGATGGCGCGAAAAATCAACCAGGCGGCCGGGTGCACGACAAGAGAGTGAAGCAAGGCCATCGCCGCGGCCACGCTCGCTAGAGCCGCAAAAGTTCGAATATGGCCCACGCTGCGAAGATAACGAGGCCCAATCCAGCAGCCGGCGATGAAGCCAACAAAATAGAGTGAGTTCATCAGACCAATCAGGCTCAATGGAAACCCGTGAGATTTTGCATACAAAACTAGAAACACGTTTTGCATGCCGTTTCCGCAAAGTACGATGGCGGTGGTGATAAAAAGGGATTTTAGGCCAAACTTAGAAAAATTCACGACACTTCTATTTTCGCGATTCAGAGTGAATAAAGTCAGCTATTGTTTGGCCCAGTCGATCAAATTCTTTGCGGTTTGCGAAAATCCCCACTTGGGCTAGGTGATCCAGTTCAAAATGTCCAAGCGTACGGCCATAGCGCTGAGAATCTAACTGCACGATCCCATCAGACGCTGATTCGGGCCGTGCTAATTGGCCCAGACGGTAAGCTAACCTAAGGGGCCAGCTCCACTTGTTCTGCGGAGATGAACAAAGGATCGAATGCCAAGCGTGACTGTCGTCTGTGGGCATGGTCGAGGCGATTTGGGTCGGCACATACTCGTGAAAACGTTTTTTTCTCTCAGCAATATCGTACCCGATTACCCGTAAAATTTTGAACAAAGGGGCGGCCTCAAGCTGAGTATTTAGAATCCGGGTGGCCAAATTTGCGCCGTGATGGGGCGTCGCCAACGTCAGATGACTACAAAAAGGCGAAGTGCGAGTTGGGTCTAGGAGTTTCTTTAATGCGAGCCGGGCCACCAAACCGCCAGCCGAGTGGCCGATAAGGTGAAGCGGGCGCTCACGCCTCTGGTAGTCTGGATCATTGACAATAAAATCAGTCGCCCGATCTGTCATTTCACTTAAAGTTCCAACGTCTAGACCTTTGACCAATCGAAGTTCAACGCCTTTTTCTTGTAGATTTTTTTCGAGTGCTCGGTGCATAGGACCTAGGTCGATAATTCCGAGGCGTATGCGATCTGAACCCGAGGTGTTCAATCCTCGAATGTAATAGGCCAATGGTCTGGTCACGACTTGAGTCATAACAAGCGTTTAGTTTCAACGCAACCTTGCCGATGAATCTGACTGAGGTGCTTAATGGGATTTGTTGGCGCAATCATTGTTCTTGTCAGTGTTTTCGGCGGTTACATGTTGGCCGGTGGACACATGCATGTGGTGTTTCAGCCGTTTGAGATTATGATTATTTTCGGAGCAGCCGCCGGTGGATTTATCATCGGTAACCCAATGGGCACGATCAAAATGGCCGTTAGCAAAGCCATTCACGCCATGCTTGGCAAAGGCCCCAGCAAAAAAGATTACGTCGAGCTCTTGCAGCTGATGTTTCAGCTTTTTCAGATTTTTCGAAAAGACGGTCCGCAAGCGGTAGAGAAACACATCGAAGAGCCTAACTCGTCAGAAATTTTCAAAGCGTACCCAGCCTTTTTGAAGAACCACCATGCCGTCGATTTTTTGTGCGACACCATGAAGATCACACTGTCAGCCGATTTATCGCAATATGATGTCGATGACCTACTTGACCAAGATATAAAAGTTGCGCACGAAGAAGAACACGCGGCTCAACACGCTATTCAAAACACTGCAGACGCTTTGCCGGGTCTTGGGATTGTGGCCGCGGTTTTGGGAATTGTGCACACGATGGACTACCTTGACCAAGGTGCGCAAAAGATCGGTTCGTTGGTCGCCGCCGCCCTTATCGGAACATTTTTGGGAGTTTTGGCGTGTTATGGGTTCGTCGCACCAATTGCCGGAAAAATGAAAAACGACATCGATGCTGAAGGTCGATACCTGATGGTGATCAAGGCCGCTCTTGTTGCGCTACAAAGAGGAGCGCCGCCGCTTGTTTGCGTCGAGTTCGCTAGACGCACAATCTACCCAACTGAAAGACCGAGTTTTGAAGAAATGGATACAGCGACTAAAGAAGGCAAAAAAGCCGCTTAGGAGCTTAAAAGGTAAAAGAGAATGGCAGAAAAAGAACCCGTTATCGTTGTCAAAAAAATCACCATTGCCGCCGCTGGTGGGCATGGGGGTTCATGGAAAGTGGCATTTGCCGACTTCATGACAGCTATGATGGCCTTCTTTTTATTGATGTGGCTCTTGAACCAAACGCCAGAAGTGAAAAAGAACATATCCGACTACTTTTCAACTCCCAGTGTGATTGAATACAATTTTTCGAATTACGGCGTCGAACTGACTCTCGAAAAGCTCTTCTTAGATCTTATCAATGAGCCGTTAAAGGTTCTGCAAGATTTTATGGAGCCGATGGATCACACACCCAACTTCCTGGCCATGGGATCCAAGAACATTGTGTCGGCGGCTCTTAGTGAAGAGCTCGGCGGGTATGCCGAAAGTATGAATGTATCGGGGGATACTATCGAGATTGAATTTCCCGAATCTAAACTCTTCATAGATGGAACGGCCGAGGTGAGACCTCAATTCGTGACAATAATGGATAAGCTTTCGCGCTTCACAATGGGTCTTGAAGATGCCGATGTTTTTGTCGACTCCAGAATTCATTCGAACTCAGTCAAAGGCCAAAGTGAGCGACTCGCCTCACAAGTTGGGGAGCAGCGGCTAGACCTAGTTCTTGCGCAGATCAATGCAAAACTCGAAAATCAGTCGGTCGACTTACATCAACGCATTGAGGTGAGACCTGGTGAGCGCCGCGCAGACGGCCGGCCAGCAGAAGGCTTTATAAAGGTGCGTATCAAGCAAAAAGAGATCCGCTCAGACGGAACGAAGCCTCGAAAGCTCGGTCAAACTCTAGGCGACGACGACAAATCGATGGACGTTTACAATAATTTCGTCAACAAGCTCAGTGATCGCAATCCAGCTTCTAAAAAGACTAAATAAGCGCTTGTCTTTCGGGACCAGAGGTCCTAGATCGTTGGAATGTTCCCTATAACCACTCCATGGCGAGACGCCACCTTTATTGCTATCGATCTCGAGACGACAGGCAAATACCCCCTCGATGCCGAAATTTGTGAGATGGCGGCTGTCAAATGGCGCGGCGGCCAGATCGTCGATACCTTTCAGACTTTGATTCAGCCTATTCAACGCATGTCCACCGAAGTGATTGCCATTCACAATATCTCCAACGAGATGGTGGCGAATTCGCCAAGGCTCAGCGAGCAGCTCGAAGGATTTCACAAATTTATTGCGGACGGGTTTGTGGTCGCCCATCACGCACCCTTTGATCTAGGTTTTTTAACCTGGGAATTTGAGAACGCGAATTTGCTATTGCCCAGCAATTCTGTTTTTTGCACAAGTCTGCTCAGCCGCGCGATGAACTTCAATGTTCCCAATCACCGGCTAGCCACGCTGGCTTCACACTTTTCGATTGAAGCTGGGCATGCTCATCGCGCTTTGGATGATGCGAAAACTTGCCTCGCCGTCGCGCTCAAGTATTTTGAGAAGTTGGGTGACGAAGCGAAAATATCAGATTTAATTCGCATTCAGGGTGTCGATATCAAGTGGTCGCGCTTTTCAATTGCCGAATTGACCGAAAGAGATGCCATGCGGTCTTTGGTGCGTGCGCTCAAAGACAAACGTGAAGTGAGTCTGACCTACATGGGCGGTTCAAGGCCAGGTCAGCCGCGGCGGGTGTTCCCGTTGGGGCTTGTGCGCTCGCTCGACAATGATTTCTTAGTGGCCACAGAAGGACATCGCGATGACGATGACATTAAACCTAAGAGATATTTTTTACACCAGGTTTCGGCTGTTCAAATTCTTTAAGAAGGTGGGGGCGTAGTTTGTTCGCCATCTCTTCGAGATGTTTGAATTCATCGCCTCGTCGTAAACGAAAAGGTCGGTCTTTCCCGGCGAGTAAATCGTCGAGGTACTGTTCGAGCGCATAGATGGGGCCCGCTGTACGGTGCGATAAAATTCGTCCTACGATGAAAAGCATGAGCATGAAGCCAAACGAAATCACTCCATAAATAGATAAAAATGGCAGTAAGAATTTCCATTCAATAGGCCCGGCTGGCCCGACCACCAAGTCGTCAATGGCGACCTTCAAATAGGTGAAAGAGAAAACTCCGCCAATGAGAGCAAAACAAAAGCCCATCATGACCAATGCAAAACAGTACTTAAGCTGAAAGCCGGGATTCACCCATATGGTTTTACGTGCATTCACGTCTGGCCAAAAAAGGCTGCCGTCACGAATGAGCCCGTAGACCACCAGAAAATAACCAACCCATTGAACGGCGTCGGCCACGTTAAAGGCCGGGCTGGAGTAGCGGTAGCTGCCAAGCACTAAAAAGTCTGTCACCGCCCCATTGAGGATGCGATCCGTAACGTTGCCTAGGATTCCGCCAAGAAGAAGCGACATTCCGGTTCGAAGCGCCAGAGACCTTGAGGGCATAAGGTATTGTATGGCTGCATAGATAAAAACCAAAAAGGCTCCACCTGTGCTGAGAGAAACCACACGCAAAACCGGTGGAAGGTTTGAGAACGAGCCAAGAATAGCGCCGGGATTGTGATGAAGCACGAGGCCCACGGGGCCATAAAATTTCAAATACGATAGGTAAGTGTTAGCAAACGACTTGGTGATTTGGTCAAGTGCCCAAGTCAGTAACACAAGCCCAACAATCAGAGCCCAATCTCGTTTTTTAAGAGGATTTCCCACGTTTTCTTATCGGCGTTCAGTAGGTCAGGGCCGCCTGACTATGGTCGCGAATCCACAGTTTTTTCTACATTTACTAAAGATAGATAATCGCCCAGCACGGACGGATGATAACCCGAAATATTTTTCTGCGTCACCGTGGTTTGTGTCTCATACCAAAGCGGCAGTATCCCTAGATCTTCAAAGACCTGAGCTTGAATCTCTTCATAAAGACGCCTTCGCTTGGACTCATCGGTCTCATTGGCGGCGCGGTCTAGTCGTTGGTCGAGTTCTTTGTTCATGTAGCTACCTCGATTTCGGCCCGGCGGCACTTGTGAAGAGTGAAAAGCCAGACGATACAAATCGGGATCGACCACTCCCACCCATTTCATAGTTGCCAATTGAAAGGCCCCCTTTTTCACATCGGCATAAAAGGTCCCCCATTCATAGCTTTGCACTCCGACCTTTAAACCGCTTTGGCTCATCATATTCGCTAAAACTCGGCCAATATCAACAGATTGGGGGCTGCTCGCGGTGCTTAGAGTTAAGGTCTGGCCCATCAGGCCGGCCAGTTGGATTTTTTTCTTCGCCTCTTCGATGTTGGGGCTGGGATTACGGAGCGTGTTCAAAAAAAGCGGGTGGCTGGGGGTCAAGAGTGAGGTCGCCTCGAGCGCAAGATTGTGCAGTTTGTATTTGATAATTTCTTGTCGGTTGATCGTTAAATTCAGAGCTTCACGCACGGCTTTTTGA
>JBGSQJ010000233.1:0-4143 GCA_041738165.1 Bdellovibrionales bacterium | reverse complement strand
CTAAATAGTGGCTGATAGGGTATCCACCGGCGCTTCCACTCGTGAGCGCGTTCAAATCTCGGGGAATCACAAACTCAACAATCTGGCCGGTCATATCTATACCTAGTCGCTCAACGATCCCGCCCGGCTCCATTAGCTCTTTAACGTATTCCTCGTACACCTTTGTGTCGTTCGGCACCCGGCCGCTAGGAATCACAATGAAATTCTTCTCTTCATCAGATTTGTGATTCTGAGCCGCCGAGGACTCGATCAACGCAGGCTCACAGCCCGCATCTTTCTTGTCATCAGCCCAAGTGCCAATCGGCAACAACGAAAAAACAATGAGAACTAAGAGACTCTTATTCATATACCCTGCCCCGCTAAAAGGTCATCGCAGTTCTGGCGAAATTTCGAGTCCAACTCAGTTGACAGCGCCTCGCCATTCGCACCGCGCCTCAACTCACCCGCACTGACATTGAGCATTTCCATCAAAAATTCTGGCGTCGTCACCGCAAATGGAGAAATGGAGTGAACGCCGACAAACTCTTTGTAAGAAGTCTTCGTACCCAAACTGTAATCGCTTGATTGTTCGACGATGTCGTACACCAGCTTAGTGATATTTCCCCAGGGCAATCTCGTTAGACCTTTATCGACAATATAGTTAAAGAGCCGAACTTCGTCGTAAATCGTATTCGGTTTCGTGTTTTCATTCTTAAGATCCGTTAGTTCAGGAGAATTAAATGAAACTTGAAACTTTAAAAATGAATTCAAGAGTTCCTGCATCACTTTTTTAAATTCGGCTTCCGGATTTTCTTCGGATAGTGAATTGAACCATTCTCGCACGTGAACATCATTCCACATTGAGAGGTCACGAAGCTCATTTGCAGAATTAAGCCGTAAGTAGATCAGACTCGCCCGAGTTAAAATATTTTGCACTTCACTCAACGTTTCTAAAATCACAGTTTTTCTAGAGCGAGTGGCTTCAGAGTGACTTGCCCCGCCCTTAAGAAACTGATCCAGCTCATAGGCCGCACCAGGCTCTTGATAGGTCAGCCCTTTTGGAAAATACGAAGATTTCCCTTCACCGTTGAAGAGTCGATAGAACTCTTCTTGCTCGGAGCGGTTGTAAAAAGACAGCTGCTCGGGCCGAATGTCTAACTCTCGAATCGGCAAAATTGGATTCTTCAGAACATGAGAGGTTGAGCCCACCAAAAAATTGGTTTTAATAAGATTGGCGACTCCCGGCCTATTCAGCCGGAGGGTGTCGGTCATATGGGCCTCAACCGACATGGAATTCATCACTTGAAGCCTAAAATTTTGTACCAAAAATGAAATGAAGCGAATCACCGAGCGTTGATCGCTCAAAACCACTGGGTCGACCTGAACCAAATCACGCACAACAGAGCGGATTTCAGACTGATTGATACGGCCATCTCGCACACTCTGAAACCGCGCTTGGCCAATTGGAATCATCGCCGATCCAGAGCCAGAAGACTTCAAGGTCACCGTGTAAAGCTTCGCCTCTCGAGCAGAAGGGGGAACTGAGGTCAAAGCCGCGGCCGCTGGCGCTAAGAGTTCACGAGCATTGGCGCCTGAGAACTCTTCAACAAGCGAATTGATCACCAGGGGATCCACCATGACCATGCTGCGAGAAGTCCTTGAGTACTCCCTCACCCGGCGGCCAAGTTCAGGAACCTTTGCGGACCTCGGAAAACTGTCGAGCGGTACAATGTCGGCCCACCTGGCTAGCTCGGACTCCTCAGGCGAAAACGAGTCGTCAGAGAGCGCCGCCAAAACCTCTTTCTTCAAAAGTTCCGCGGAGCTGTATTTTTGACCGGGAACTACATATTTTCGTCTAATGCTCTCATTGGAAGTCGGATTCAGCGTCATGTAAATATTGAGATTTTGAATGGGAATCTCTCTGGTTATCTTGCCGTCTTTAGACCGCACCAAATACATACCATTTTTGGCATCTAGTAGCCCTTGTACAAATCGAAATATCTGACTTCGAACTTCAGATGAAGTGGCCTTATGAAAGTCGTCGATCGCTAAGTGAGCACGCGGGCCTTTTCGTTGAGACAAAAAGTCGAGCACATTCGTGATCCACTCTTCAACTGACATTTTATTGGGCTCATCAGACTTAGAGGTCGTGATATCACCAACCGAAAACAAAAAGAAATCCGCGTCTTCGTTGTTCGGACGGTTTGGGTTGTATTCAACTAATCCGGCCATCTTAAAAAACGTTTTCAATAAAAATGTTTTCCCAGTGGATGTGGCGCCAAATAGAATCTGGGAGTTCGGAATCGGACGGCTCGGATCGGTAGCTCTCGTCTGGCTTATGATCGTTTCAAAAAACCGTCGCTTTAGATCTTGAGACCCCTCATATCCCGATTTTTGCAGTTGGCGAGTTGCATCTTCGATGTTTGTGATCTTCTTGAGCCAATCTCCGGGCTCTAAGATGTCCGGATCAAGAGGCATCGGAAAGACTCTGGTAAACAGGCGTTGAATATACTTTTGATCAATTTCGCGGGTCCGCCGAAGATCGATGTCTTCAAGCAAAGACTGCCTCAAGGCAATAAAGGCCTTCACAAACGCCGTGGTCTTCTCCATTTTTTGATCATAGGCCAACTGATCCACTCGGTTGATAAACTGATAAATGATCTGAGATCTCGGATCCAAGTCCTCAGAGTTATTTGGCAATTTAAACTGAATCTGTAGTGAGGCAATCTCTGTGCGATTTAAAAGCTGATTAACCAAATTGAACTTTGTCGTTTCGCTAGGTGGCTCAAGACGAATGACCTCAAAATTGTCGTCGAAGTCCAAGAACTTTTCTTCAAGTTCCGTTGCGCCCTTGAGTTGAGCCAACTGATCTTCAGTGCCGATTAATAAAGTGGCCACCTGGCGATTGGCTTCGTCACCTAGCCTCCAACCCTTGGCCCTCTTGGGCTGGATGGCTTTTCCTTCAGAGGCGATCCACCATGCCATGTGGGGGTAATTGCGACCTTCTGTCCCGTTCTCGGCATGGTCTGAACTGCCGCCCTTTTCGATAATCGCAATTTCAGTTTCAAATCCAGAAACACTAATCTTCAAATCATCCAGAACTCTTTTAGCCTCACGACGTTCTTCTGCGTACTCCTCTTTGTTGTCATAATCATCTCTGGAGATGCCCTCATAGACCTCACGGGCGGCCTCCAAGTCCATCTGCACCGTCTCAAGTTGCTCAGTTAACTCTTCAATTTGCGCTTGTTGCTCTTCTGTGAGTTCAATTGAAATCTCACTTGGAGCTCGCTCTTGTGCCGCATTGTTAAGATCGTCTTTGACCGTGCTAAGTAAATCTTTTGGGTTTCTAAACGGGTCGCGCAGCGTAAAATTTCTACCCTTAGAATTGATGGGTCTGCCAATTCGCAATACGGATTCGAGGTCGCCCAATAGCACCGGATTTCGAGACGAACTGGCACCGGCCATAGCCTGGTAGTTCTCTTGCAAGCTTTGCTGAGTGATGTCTTTAGGGTTCAGTCGAAACAGCGCCATTTGCCGAGACGAGTGATGCCACGGTCCTGCAGACTCAACGTCGCCCGTCGACCATCTCGTCAGTATAATCTTATTAATAATCGGCAACAGTTCAGGTGGAACAACCACAATGCGTTGCTTACCTCTCGCCTTCCCTTCAGCCGCTTCAACTAAGATTTTGTCTAGCGTAGGGAAAACTCGCATCTCTTCGGAGTTGTAGGGAACTCTTGAGAGAGACTTAACATCTTCACTCGCTCGCTGAGTTGCGGGAGGCCAAACTGACCACGGTGCAGTTAAAAAGTCATAGTTGAACGTGAAGTTCTTAAATACTCCGGCATCGTACACATCCGCACTGGCATTCTCAATGATCTGCCAGTCTTTCGGACTCGCAAGTACAATCACATGCGCATTACCTGGTTTAGGCTTGAGTTTCGCAAATCCCCTTGGAGTTTTGGCCAAACCGCCCGACGCCAATAGAACATTGAGGTTACCCGCCTCGTCAAGATTGTCAGCGGTAAAGACGGGTTTGGTTCTCTCTCTTTTTCGGGAATACCATGAACTTTCGTACTCATAATCATAGTCCTCAGCCGTCTCGCGCTCAGGTTTGGGAGCCGGCTTGCCGCGCGCCTTGATCTCTGAGTTAGCCAATAGGTC
>JBGSQJ010000243.1:0-2792 GCA_041738165.1 Bdellovibrionales bacterium | reverse complement strand
TGTGCTGGTGGACCCTCGGCAAGAAATACGGCGGCTGCGGCAATGGCGCCGGTTCCGCAACTCAAGGTGAATTGGTCAACCCCTCGCTCAAAAGTGCAGGCCTCGAGCGTTTGCGCATCGATTTTGCGAAAGAAGGTGACGTTGGTACCCTCTTTCGCGAACTCGTCTCGCGCTTTCACGTTTAGGGCCGTCACTCGCATTTTCGACTCGGCTAAGTCTTTCATCTCAATGACAGCATGAGGCACTCCGGTATTGAGAACTAAAAGACCTGGTGTCTGCTCGGATTCATTGATGGTTGAGAGATTCGATTTCACCCGCCACGAAACTTCGATGGAGTCTCGGTTAAGAACTCGGCCTGTTACGATGCCTAGTGCGGTCTCGAACTTCAATTCGGATTTGGCCAGTTTCTGGCTCATGACTAGGGTAACGGCGCGTGCGGCATTCCCGCACATTTCAGCTGGTGAACCATCTGAATTAAAAAAGTGCCAACGAAAATCGGCGCTCTCGGCAGGTTCGGTAAATATCGCCCCGTCAGCGCCAACTCCAAAGTGCCTGTCGCACACGGTCTTAACCCACTCGCTGCGCCGGCGTGGCTCAATCAATTGGGCGTCCAAAAGAATGAAATCGTTGCCCGTGGCCTCGATTTTTAGAAGTTCGATGTTTAGTTTCTCAGTGCCCATAGGGCGAGAAGATACCACAACAGTGGACTATGGCAAAAACTCCTGCCGAATTTTGACGTCGATTTTCGTGCCGCACGTCGCGGTGTTCAATCCGAAGCTGACATCCGGCGCATCGACCATTGACATCATCAAGGGTTTGCGAATGAACTCATTGCTGGATGAGCAAAAGAAAACCTACCGTTTACTTAATCTGTGGATTTATCGGTGCCGGTAAATCCACTTTCTCAAAGAAGTTAGAAGAGAAGACTGGAGCCGTGAGAATTACGAAAGACGAGTGGTCTATCCGGCTAGTTGGAAACAATCCTACAGTCGATGGATATGCGCATTGGGACAGTAAAATCACAGCACTTTCAAGGGATTTCGCTTTTTATCTTGTTGAGAAAGGTATGGATGTTATTCTTGATGAAGGATTTTGGGAGCGAAAAACTCGTGATGAGATGAGAAAAAGGGCTGAGGCTGTTGGTGCAAATTCGGTTATGTATTTTCTCGATACTCCAATAGAATAGATGCGAGAAAGAGTTCACGAAAGAAATAATAATCTTACGAGAGAATCTTTTGAAATTAGCAAAGAAATGTTTGAAGACTATTTGAAGTGCTGGGAGCCCCCAACGATAGACGAAGACTTTATTTTGGTAAAACACGGCAGTGCCGCTTTGTGTTTGATCTGAGAATGGAAACAGGGGACGAAAGGGACTCTGCTAGAGATGAAGCTACAATTACCTATTTCAACAATTTGGGCTCTTTGTGTTTTGGGGATTTTAAACTGCCCTCAATACAGCTTTTCTTAGATCTTGAGATACAAACAACTCAACAGCCACCAAGGTTTATGCGACTTAATTGGTTTTGAGAGATCTTTTGAATTTGAATTCTACGTTAATCGTATCGCCCCAAGTGTTGTTGGCGTGAATCTCTATAGTTACTTGGTCAGAATGAACTGTGAATTCAGAGGGGCTCAATAACTGGCCATTCACTTTAAGATAGATCACTTCTGATACAGGGTATGGTGCGATCAAAACAGGCGACTGAACGGTTGAAATTTCATGAACCATTTGTTCAATTGCACTTGTCCATGAGTTTCCAACCGGATGAATCGCAATACCGCCGCTATTTTTGATGTACGGAAGATAAGAGAACCCATAGAGGTACTCGTTGGCTACTTTTGACTCTTCTATTGTCGCAGGGATTGTGCCAACAGTTGTGACGCCATCGAGTTCGGGGCTGCCCGCCGGCGGCAATGGAACCACTCCGTGAAACTTTAAACCAGCCAGATCATCATTTAGAGAATGAACTGTTTGTATGAGCTTGGTGTATGAAGGCAGATCACTGGCTCCCCCCGGTTGACCGTAATAATCGGCTTTGCCAGGGTCATGAGTGTCAGAGACGAAAATCACGTTGGCCAGGGCTCCCTTTCGAAACAGGCGAGAGCTGTTGCCAAAATGAGTTTTGACGAGTTGGTCAAGGGCAATCAACCCAGCTTCAACCCCGATACGCTCTTGTGATATTTGTGAATGGGCAACTAAGCAGTAGTCGCCATTTGAATTTTTATCTTGCGGCTTAAACCAGCTCTGTGCACAGGCGGGTTTCGGGTAGTTGGGGCTACCATGGGTTGCTACATAGTGATCGACGCTGGCTTTATTGATCAGTCTGATGAAGCCGGGAAGGTCAACGATCTGAGCTAGGTTAAAAAAGGATTGTGAGATGTCAAACTGGTCGGTAGAAGGATCAACATACTTAGCTGGCGCCATGTTCGTCACCGCCATGAGTGTGTCGGTGGGATATACGCTTTCGGGAATAGACGCAAACCCCGCTTGAACCTCAGCTGCAATATTATTCATTGAAACAGATTCATCTAAGACAAACAATACATCGGCTTTGTCGAACACGACCTTTGATTGGAGTTCAGCGATTTGAACAATGATTTCATAACCCGGGTCGTTCGGGTCTATCTCTGTAGACAATTGACTATTTGTGCTCGAAGAGTTTTGTGGAGAAGAGAACGTGGTTTTTGAGCAGTTCTGAAATCCAAACAGTGCGACACCTATAAATAATGAAACTACAGAAAAATGAAATACTCGCATTGGCACAAAGCCTCCCACTAACGATCAGACGGAC
>JBGSQJ010000225.1:0-2497 GCA_041738165.1 Bdellovibrionales bacterium | reverse complement strand
TGCCCATACTTCAACAGCCATCGACAACTGCGTTCTGTTAGAAAAGCCAGTTGTTAAACCCAATTGGGGCTTGTCTGAGAGGGCATTGAACTACCATGTGAGGCGCGGAGTTTCAAAACTTTGGAATCAACTATCTGATGATCCAGATTTGGAGATCTCACCTGAAGCACGCGAGGACTACTTGCAAACCAATGTTACGATTCTAGAGCCGAAAGCCCGAGCCAACGTTGTCGATCAAATTCTGAGGTGGTCGTGAGAAATTTATCTCTCGGAGCCGCTCAAATTGGCTTTGAGTACGGAGTGGCGAATAAGACGGGAAAACCCAATCAAAAGACCATCTTTGAAATTTTGGACGCCGCCAAGAGATTCGAAATCGAATGGATTCAAACGTCTCCCGAGTATGGTGATTCAGAAAAGGCGATTGGAGAATATTTATCCGGCACGTCGAGTGGTTTCAAGGTGATTTCAAAGTTTGCGGCGGATGTGGACTTTTCAAAGCCCCAGTCGGTGTTGGATTCGTTGTTAAAGTCTCAAGGGCGAGTTGGGCCAAAATTAAGGGGCGCCTTTTTGAACGATCCTGTTTTATTGCATCAATGGGACCGGATGATTTTACCTGTTCTCGATATGTGCTATGAAAATGGAGTCATCGAGACGGCCGGAGTGTCTCTGTATAGTGCGCACGAACTCGAAGTGGCGGCGAGAATCGATTCACTCGATATGATTCAATTGCCATTCAATGTCTTTAATCGCGAGGTTTTAAATTCGAAAAGTTTGAATTTTGCGATCGATTCGGGAAAAACGATTTACGTTCGAAGCGTCTTCTTACAAGGGTTGCTCCTTTTGCGCCCCGATGAGCTGCCGGCCCATCTAAAGGGGGCTGCCAATTGGATTTCAGATTGGCGAGAGATTTGTCACCGCTTTGGATTAGCGCCGCGTGAGGCGGCGATGAAGTACGTCCAGGCAAGAATGCCAAGTGGAAATTTGATTTTGGGCGCCGAGAGCCCAAGTCAAATTGAAGAAAATGTGGCGACATATGACAGCTCGGCTGTTCCTCCGGAATTTGTACACGAAGTCGAAAAATTGCTCGTGCCCGAGCGGATATATGATCCTCGAAAATGGGGTCGACCGTGAAAAGATTGGCCATCCGAGTCGACTCATCAGATCGAATTGGAGGCGGTCATTTTTTTCGCTGCGTGGCTCTCGCCGATCTTTTGAAAGAACGCGGCTGGAGCGTTCGTCTCTTGAGTTTGGATCTTGAGGGTCGAATCTCAAATGACAAGTTGATTCAAGATTTTGAGCTACTATTGTTCTCGTCAGAAAGTGATGTTTTTGATCACCTGAGCTTTGAAAAGTATGATCTGCTTATCGTTGATCACTACGAGTTGGATCTGAGTTGGGAGCACCGTGCTCGCCAGTTAGTCGGTCGACTTATGGTCATAGAAGATTTAGATGGCAGGCACCACGATTGTCAGATTTTGTTAAATCCTGACTTTGACAGTACGTTTCGCAATTGTCGGGAGTTGGTGCCGTCTGATTGTCGGTGTTTTCTGGGTTTTGAATATCAAGTGTTTCGCAAAAGTTTTCGATCTCTGCAAAAAGAAGATCGTAATTATAATCCAACCCCTGAGAAAATCTTTGTAACCCTTGGGGCCAGCTATTCGATGTCCAGGTCACCGTGGCTATTGCCCACTATCGACAGCTTTGGCATCTACACGGAGGTTGTGACGACTTCGAGCAATCCCGATCTCGCCGATTTGAAAAAAAACTGTGAGGGCTCAAGTCATCTTCAGATCATCGTCGATACTCCTAACATGGCCCAACATATGTCTGACGCTGATCTTGGCATTGTTTCTGGAGGTATGTCGCTATTTGAGGCTTGCTACCTTGGCCTTCCCGTATTGAGCCTCTCGGTCGCGCCCAATCAGGTTGCAATTTCTAAAAAGTTTTCTCAGCTTGGCGTTATTCGATACCTCGGAGAAATTGACCAAGTAAATCGAGAGATCTTCAAATCTTTTTTGATTGAAGCTGTTCAAGGCTACTCTGAATTTGTCAAAGTGGGGCGCCTAGCGAAGAACCTCTGGCCTCGGGGGGGCCGGATCAACGAGGTGTTAGATTTTATTGATGCCCCGTAGGGTTATGCCCTTTTCGATCTTTAAGGGCGAGGTGTACTTCAAGAGCCGAACCATTCCATCACCAGTTGAAATAACAGGCGAGGGGTCATCTTCAATGACCACACCTGGTCTATGCTCGGTGTGATTTACCTTTTTAATCATTTCAAGATCTAGAATGGTCAGGAATTCTTCGCCAAGTGGAATTCGAATCCAGCCCTTCCAGCCATCCGCGGCCACCACTCTCCTTATTTTGAATGACGGCCAGCTCCAGTCCAGCTCGATGTCGCCTTCCTTTCGGGCAGGCCACAGTTTGGATTGCGCATTGCCGTCACAACGAATTTCATTTTTGGGCCAAATTTCAACAGGCGTCTTAAACAATTCGGTCA
>JBGSQJ010000208.1:0-7937 GCA_041738165.1 Bdellovibrionales bacterium | reverse complement strand
CTCGCGAGCCTAAAATATTGTGAAAATCTTTAGCGCAAGCGGCTAACTGGGAAGGCTGTGTTTCGGCAAAATTCATTACACTTGTGCTGGCTTCAAAGCCCTTCGCCGCTTCTCTGCCTAGTCTGGCAGCCCGATAGTTTGAACCCATTAGCCAGCCCTCCATAGTTAAGACCAGCCGCACTTTTTTAAATGGAGTGCCCGCAAGTCTTTGAGCTTCTGCCGCACACCTGGTTGGACCAAATGCGAAAGCCGAGTCGGATAGCCCACAAGACAGCATCAATGCGCCCAGGCCAATTGCCCATCTCATTTTGAGACATATTCCAGTTGAGTTCATTTTGAGCCTCCACTAGCTATATACAGCAATCCCTGTTCCAGCAGCTAAGCGTACAACCCAGGCTGGTTGCTCACCTTCTTGGCTCATGTCCACAAGATTTACAATCCCGTCGGCGCACAATGCCTCAGATTGGGAGGGAGACAAATCGTGCAGAGCAAGCGGCAGGCGACGTTTCTTCAGGCCCGGGCAAATCGTCATTAACCCCTAACGTGAAAGAAACAGACTATCTACCACCAACCACCCGTCATTAACTAAAGAAGAATTTTGAAAACAACTAGGGATGCTTGTTACACTAATCAATTGAAGTTGGCTTGCACTAAACTATTTAAGTTTCTCTCGAAAATCAATTGGTGTTGGTTTGCTCTAGAAGGTAGCGATGGTACAAGGCACTCATTTATTTTGAGATGGCGAAACAAATAAAACAAATATTGTTTAAATATGAACAGCTCGAGCGTCCTAAGGACGCTTATGGGGGCTCTTTGCGCGTGCCATGCGAGAGTGGGCGGAATGCGACGCTTCTCAAGTGCCACCAAAGAATCAATCGGATTCTCGATAAATACGGGCAGAAATATGGCATTCGGAACAATTCGACCGCTCGGCGCTTCAGCGATCCACCGCTCAGCGCTTGAGTGAATCAGCGCGCTCTTTGAGCCAGTCACAAGGCTCGGGACGCTTTGAACCTTTGCGCCACGACACCATACACGACAGCACTTTCGTGCGCTCAGACCCAGCCGCCATTTGATCTTCTGACACAATCTGCGACCAAATCACGTCTGAGCTCGCCACATCAAAGAGCACACTCCCTCGAATTTCGCTCGAAAGCACCGGCAGCGGAGACTTCTGCATGGCCCCGAGTACATCCACTCCGCCAGAAATCTCAATGCGAGCGCAAATCGAATCCTTACCGCAGCCCTCGATCGCTTTCAAAATGCCAACAGCCTCAAGCTGAAGCGGAATATGGTTGGCTCCCGAAATCCAGGCATGAGTCAAACTCCAAGTGTCCCCAACCTGAACCGGCCCCTTTGGAATCGGCAGCGACGGAACATAAAACAAACTATCAGGCCTAAAGGCACCCGCCTTGAGCACTTTACCTGACTTTTGCACGACATAGTCGATCGTTTCACCGAGCTCAGGAAACGCCAAATCGCGAAGCGGAATGACGCCTTCTTTTTTCAACGTCTTCACCTCAAAGCGAAGTAGCCCTGAGTTCGAATCGTAATCTCGAACTTGAGTTTGAATTGTGAAATCGACCTCTTCAGTTCGATCTCGAATCAGTTGTCCCTCTGTGTAGCTCCAAGTTCGCGAGGTCGAAACGTACTCGGTTTCCCAACTCTCACCGGCCTTGCCCTTCATTTCAATAACGACAGATTCGGGGAGCGTTTTTGTGCGCTGACTGGCGCAGCCCACTGTAAAAAGTGTGGCCAAAACCCACATTGCGGTTGATCTCACGCTACTAACCTCATGCTATTGACCTCACGCTGCCCATCTCATGCTGAAAACCTCTAGTGAGAAGATTCTTGAACGACCTCATCAGCCTGCAAATTTTCGCCGTGCCGATAACGACCCACAAGACCGCGATCATTGGTAGGGAAAGAAAACAACAGCGCATGACTGCCCGAAGGCGTATCTTCGAGAGTGACAACTATGTAAAAAAATTCTTCTTCTTCATTAAACTCTTTAATGAAACTCACCAGCACATTGCCCATCGAGTCGCTGCTTCGCCAAATCTCGTCTGCATCTTCGAGCGTCAGTTCTCTGGCTTCCCCAAATGCTGAAAATTCAGATTCGGCAATGTCTTTTTCAGTTCGCAAAAGCAACATAGCTTTGTAAAGGCCAAGCGCGAGCTCATCACCTTCAAAAAGAGCATCACCTTCAATCGCGCCCTCTGCGGCGCCTTTGCGACCCCGAACAAACACCAGCTCTTCACGCTGGTAGCGCTCGACCATCTCTTCGGTTTTAGTTGGAAAGTGCAGATACACAAAACTCGCCACCTCTTGAGTGACATAACAAACGGCCACATGAGTGACGTCTTTCGATTCAAAATAGCGAATAAAAATATGAAGCGTCGTATTTGGAAAGGTCAACTTGTCTTCCCAGACTTCATCAGGATCATCTAAGGTCTTTTCGAGTTGATTGTCATATTGAACCAATTCATCTTCGGGTATGTCTTGACTACTGCGAGACTGAAGAAACTCACTTTCAAGCGCCAAAATTTCGTTTTCAAAATGAGCGTAAAGCTCCGCCTCAGACGTGAACTCAAGACCCTTCTCGCGATCGATGACGATCAGGTCCGAACTTCGTTTTTTTGAGTTTCGAGCCATATCACTCATAATTATACCCGATTGCTTCTAGAACTTCTCAATTGTCTCACTCTGATCAGGTCCGAATTTTATTGAGACTTTAGACCAGCAAGTACAGGATATCGGTCGAGGTCTGGTTAGTCAAACCAGGTAAGAAAAACCCTTGCCCGCCCGTCTATACCAATTACGATGAAGATGTGAACGAACTGAAGATCAATGACTCTCACCTAGATCAAATTGAGAATCTTTTAGTTCAAAGTATGAACGGCGTCCATCTTCTGTTCGATAATGAGACAATTGCCCGAATTCTTAAGATCCCCACCGAAAATCTAGATTTCTTTCATGTAAAAAACCTAGACAAAATCGAGGATCTTTTCACTGAGTTCGTCAAGCGCACCTCACTTCAAGAGAAGCATTTGTATCTTCAAACGCTCGATACCGAGAGCTTTGAGCTGCTTTTGAGGACCTATTTCTATATTGTCGAAAACACGCTCTTTTGCTCAGGCTCTGAGCGCCACTAAACACTAGACCAAAGTCTGCCGATACCTCTTAGATGGCTTTCTTTATTGGATTTCTATTGGTGTTCACTCCGCTCGCGAGCGCCGAGTATCGCATGTTTGAACTTGTCATCTCAGACCTCAACACCGGCCAAGAGCGAGTCGTCGTCTCTAATCTTGATCCCGATCAATACCGCGGCTACCACCCCGTTTCTCGAAGTGAAAACGTGACGTATCGAAAAACTTGGATGTGCCGAGGCGACACCTCAGCCTTCAGGCCAGCGTGCAGCCCGCCTCAAGACCAATAAGTATCTCCTGGATCTGGCCTTAGCCCCACCCGAGCATGCTAAAATCAAAGTCACGAATTGGAGGCTAGCAGGCGTGGCTTCAGAAATTCAATCCGAACGATCTAACCAAGCTGGTGATTTGCGAGAGCTTCAAGAAGAGTATCGCCAAAGACGGCAGGCCTTGGTCGAAAAAAACCGAAACGAACTCGAAAAACTAAAAGACACACACCGAGAAAGAGTGGCTGACACACGCGACAGCAACGAAGCGGTCGTCAATCATGTGCGAAAAGACTACGCGAGCCGAATCGACGAGGTCAAAGCTCAAGCCGAGCAAAAATACACTTACGAACGAAACAGCAATGCCCAGCGCATCGAGCAGGCCAAACAGGCGGGGCAAGTGCAGCTCGAGAAAATCGACCAATCCGTCGAACATAAAAAAGAAGCCCTGACCGCAGAACAAAAACGTCTGAACGATCGCCTCTCATCTGTTCACAAAACCGAAAGAGACCGCACTCAAGAAATCCAAGACCAACAATCAAGGGTGCGCAAAGAAGTTTCAGAATCTGGCCGCAAAGCCATTGAGAGTTTGCAAAGCCGCGAGCAGAGCTTAAAACAAAAATTGATCGAGCAACACAACACCGAACTTGAACAGCTCCGCAAAAACTACAATGCCGAAAAATCAGCGCTGCAAAAAGAAGCCGAGGCGACCAAAAAGCAAACTGAAAAACAAAGTAACGCCCAGATAGGCTACATGCGCGAAATGCAGCAAAAAGAATTTGAACAAGAACGAGTGTCTCACTTGCAACGTCAGCAAGAGATGCGAAAACTCACGCATGACCAGCTTCAGGCCATGACCAAGCAGTCCGAATCTCAAATCAACGAAACGAGCGAGAAGACCAAGGAACAAGTGGCGCTCGAGAAGCAAAAGGGACATCAGGCCGTTGAGATGACCCGCGAAGAATACGCCAACAATCTGGCCAAAATTCATAAAGATGGCGATCAAGGAATTCTTTATCAAAAGCAAATCTATGAACAAAATGAACTACGACTTGAAGCCGACCAAAAAGCCGAACTAGAAAACTTGAAAAACGAACACACCGATTCGATGGCGAAAAATCAAAACCTCTACAAATCCGAAGCCGATAAGACACAGGCGTTTTATAGAGAGGCGCTCTTGCAAAGACATAAAGAATTTCAAGACGCTCAGTTGAAATCACTACAGACGTTCTCAGACAATATCCGATTTCAGAAAATGCAAATGGCGCAGAGTTTGGAGCGTGAAAAGCGTGAGGTAATGAGAGATTTGGGTAAATACAGCTCGAATCAAGATGACCCATTTTACCAACTCACCCAAGCTCAGGCCGAACTCAAAGAAACCGACAATCACTATATTGTCGAAACTAAGGTTCCAGAGCACGAGCGCGACAACGTCAAAGTCACCGTGAAAGACGGCCATGTGGTGGTTCAAGGTTCAAGACGATTCAAAGATGCACTAGAAGATGTCGATGGAAAATTCTCTACGAGCAATTACCAAACGTTCAGACAAGAGATCCCTCTTGAGCGCCCGGTGCTTGAGAAACTTGTAGATCGTGAATGGAAAAACGGCGTGCTCACCACGCGCATTCGAAAAGCTTAGCGCCGAACCAGCGTGTTCAATTCTGAAATCATGTAACCCAGCCGACCCGTAAGATCTTCTAAGCGACCGACTTGAGAATGCAAACGAAAAAGAACATCTTGAGTCTCTTGAGCATACGCATTTACTTTTGCGAATGGCTCTGGAGTCCGCTCTAGCGCCTCGTTTGCTTGGCTCGACTTAATTGTTGAAACGTTATGTGTATTCATTTCTCCTCAATCGTATCCTCACACTAAAAAAACACAAACTTAAATATACTTACAGCGCGGCTTCAAGATCAGATTTTTTCGGCCGTGGCTCCAAAGTGAAACCACTTTAGTACTCACACTTTAAATTGTTGAAGTCCAAACCACTTAAGTGCCGCCTATTCTGGCCTTCATCTAAAGAAAAGTTCATCACACTCCCAGGAGAATCGTTGTGGGCGAGCCCCAGCATATGCCCGAGCTCATGCACAAGTAGGCTGGTGAGATCCACCCCTGCGATTTCTGCGCTTAAGCTAGTGAAGAAACTGAAGTTCTTTGCGTTGATCCGCATGTCGGCCTCGAAAATCTCTGATCCTGACCAGTAGATCGTCGTGCGCGCTTGCTCGGTCGTTTGAGCCGGGTCCCAATCGCTTTGCCAATAGATTGTCGAATTGCCATCTTTAACTGGTTGGCCCTCATCCTTTACGCCCCTCGCAAATACCTGAAAGACATCTCCCTCGGGCCGACTGAGACGTGTATTGTATTCTTTTACTGCCTCATCCAGCGCCGCATAGGCCTCTGGCGGCACAGACTCATGTATAAAGAGCTTGATTGGAAGTTTTCTCGATGGCCAGGCCACTCTCTGGTTTTCGAGACTCGGGACAAAACCACAAGAATCCTGAGGTTTCTTTTTGCGACCACAGCCCTGAAAAAACAGCGCTGAGCAGACCAGAAAAAGGCCAATTCGAAATATAATAGGGAAGTTTCGCTTGCTCACACCCTTCGATAAGGCAAGATCAGGGCCGTAAGAGAGATCCAAGTAACTTATTGTAATCATTTACTTTATTACGAATATGACCAACTCGCACGAAGCCCAAAAAAGGTTAAAAATAGACCCAAGACCTCGATTCAAACCCCGGTTTTTTGCATAAATATATGAAAACACTAAGCTTACCGGTGTGTCTAAAACTGAGACACGGGTCTGGCGCAGTTCGTCCTTAGGCGAAATGGTTTTAGGAATAAGTCATTCTTATCTCATCACAGCACCTAATCGACGCCGTGAGATGAATTACTCGTGAATATAACTTTCTGTTATCAATGGTGCCTAAATGGCCCCATTGATGCGACACCATATAAACTTCGGATTCCAGCGCCTAGCGGTGGCTTTGAGATCACCGGACAAAATGGCCCCAAATGGTTGGTACCAATCTTGCCTTAGTGGATACCAACAATCCGGCTCGACCACAGTCGTGGATCCTTAACACCGAGCTGACCACCCGCCACACAGCCCATCACGCCAGGGGGGAGGAGAAACCCTCCCCACCTCTCGCCTTGTCCAAAACCTTCTCTTTGGCAACTAACGCCTGTATAGTCCGGCGCTTTAAGGGATTCGTCCACATAAGGGGTAGTAATGGCATCGAACTCACTGGAGCACAGCGTTCGCGAAATTGGTGAGCATATTTTCAATTCACTCGATGAAGATTCAGGCTCTTTGTTTCGCAAAGACACCTGGTATCGAAAAGTCATGGATTGGTCGATGCAAAATGAGCGCTTCAAAGTGCAGATGTTTCGCTTTGTCGATGTTCTGCCCAACTTGGGCGACAGCACAGATGTGGCCAAACATTTAAAGGAGTATTTTTCAGATCGACAAGAAGATCTGCCGTCTATTTTCAATTTTGGTTTAGGGCTTGGCTCTTTGGCACCCGGCCTGCTCGCCGGCGCGGTTCGAAAGAATGTGACCCAAATGGCGAAGTTGTTTATCACCGGTGAAAACCCTCAAACGGCACTGCCGGCCTTGAGGGCCGCTCGCAAAAACAAGATCACATTCACTATCGATTTGCTTGGAGAGGCCACCTTATCCGAAAATGAAGCACTCGATTATTTGCACCGCTATCAAGAATTGATTCAATGGCTAGCCAAGGATGCCGCAAACTGGGAGACGGTCGAGCAGATCGACACCGATGAGCGCGGCCCTATTCCGAAAGTGAATGTTTCAGTTAAAGTGACGGCGCTGTACTCGCAAATCAATGAGGCGGCCTGGAACGAATCGATCTCGATCGTCAACGAGCGCGTTCGAGAGGTCTTTCGAACAGCCATGAGCCATGGGGTCTTTATCAACCTCGATATGGAACAGTATGCTCATAAAGACCTGTTGTTTGATGTCTTCTCGCAATTGATGCTTGAAGAAGAGTTTCGCAACTACCCACATTTTGGAATCGTGATTCAAGCTTATTTAAGAGACTCTGTCGCCGACACGAAAAAACTTTTGAATCTCGCTGAAAAGCGCGGCTGCCCGTTCACCATTCGCCTCGTCAAAGGCGCCTATTGGGACTACGAGACCGTGCATGCCCGCCAAAAAGGTTGGCCCGTGCCGGTTTTTCTCAATAAAAAGGAATCGGATGTGAGCTTTGAGCACTGCGCTCAAATTCTCATCGACGGGTATCCTAAAATTCGTCTAGCCGTTGGATCACATAACGTGCGCTCGATTGCCGCCACAATGGCCTACGCCAAGTCTAAAAACTTAGATCCTCGCGCTTTGGAATATCAAATGCTCTATGGCATGGCCGACTCAATCAAAAAGGCACTAGTGCGTGATGGCTACCGCGTGCGCGAATATGCAACGGTCGGCGATCTCATTCCGGGGATGGCTTACCTGGTGCGCCGGCTATTAGAGAACACATCGAATGAATCCTTTTTACGCTCA
>JBGSQJ010000157.1:0-12641 GCA_041738165.1 Bdellovibrionales bacterium | reverse complement strand
CTCAAGATCGACAAGAGCTTGAATTTGAGTGGCTCTGGTTTTTGAACAGACCTTGGCAAGATCTGTGGCTGTGTGTGTCCAATGCCAGTTTCTCAGGGAAAAGTTTGTCGCCGTCGAGGTGGTGGCTCTGGCAGGCTTTAGCTCAAAGCCACGATCGTAAAAAGATCATGGTTCCAGCGGTGACACGTTGGGATCTGTTGCAACGTGAGAGTGGGGACCACGTCGCGAAAGTGAGAGGTTGGAGTTCAGATCAATTAAAATCTGTAGAATTTGGGCTTCGCTATGATCGCGGCGACGATCAGCCATTGTGGACTGGAGTTGAGAGTTTGCGTTTGTCATCGTCTAGTATTGAACTCTACGGTGTTTGTGCCTTTCAGTTTGCCGCCGCTCGTATGTTGAAGTTGGTTGACGATCCGGTGCTTGATCTCGACATGGACGCACTGAGTGGTGGAGTGCTGCTCCATGCCCTTTTAGACCGCCTAACTGTCGAGCCATTTCGCGCCGATTGGCCAGATGACGAGCTCAGGGGGTTGATTGATGAAGTGCGTACGAGCGAAATGATCCTGATTGGTGATGAACGACTTTGGCCGGGTGTGCGCGAACAAATGCTAAAAAAAGTTAAAGGCTTTTTAAAATTTGAAGGTCAGTGGCGCTCAAGTCACCTAAGTGTTTCAATCCAAGCCCGCGAGCTGGATTTTTCAGGTTATTGGGATCGTTCAACAAAACAATGGAGCCGCGAGGTCACGCCATTTGAGGTGCGCGGCCGGATTGACCGGGTCGACAGAGATTCATTGGGTCGATATTCCATTGTCGATTATAAGTCCACCGGCAACGGATTGACCTACTGGAAGAGTTGGCCAAAGGCTGAAAAAGTCCAAATGCCGCTATACGCCCGTCTTGTCGAACTGGGTCTAACCGAGCTTGGGCCAGGCGAAGTGGTTGCGGCCGAGTATTTTGAAATTCGTGATCCCAAAAGGCAAAAAGGGTTTTATCTCAAAGACAAATCAGAAGAGTATTTTGTGGTAGAAGGCGGCCGAAACTATGGAGCCATTGACGAAGCTCAAAAGCGAGAACTCTTTGAGTATGTTGACCAAAAATTAGAATCAACGATTCAAAGTGTACGAGATGGTTTTTTGAATCCTAATCCTCGCGACTTAAATGTTTGCCAGGACTGCAGTTGGAGGCGGCTATGCCGGGCCCCTCATTTGAACTAAAACATAAAACGATTCGAGCAGGTGCTGGAGCTGGCAAAACCACCGGCCTTATTCAGCATGTTCTTGATGTTTATGAGGGCTTCAAGGCCACTCATGAACGCGAACCTCGTATGATTCTCACGACCTTCACGGTCAAGGCCACCCATGAACTACGCGAGCGCTTGATCGACAAAGCCTGCGCTATTGGCAGTCCAGCTCTTTTGGAGTTTGTATCGAATCCGTCGCGGCTTCATATCTCTACTCTTCACGGTGTGTTTTCACTTTTTCTAAATCAAGTGGGGCACCTGTACGAATTGGATTCAGGGGCTCGAGTGGCAGCAGAATCAGAGGCAAAAAGCTGGTCTCGCCATGTTCTTAGAGAGTGTTTGGTGCAGAATCCCGATTTTTATAAGTGGATGGAGGAGTTTGGATTTGAGCGGCTACTAGCCGTTTGCCGCGCGTACTCGTCTCGTCTTCGCATTGATGAAAACCTTCGGCCGGCCAATCTACAAGACTTACTGGCAGAAGAACGGCAGATGGCGGCGCTTTGGTCTGAGCGCCTTGAAGGTGTACTTTTGGATTTAGATGGCAAAGTGTCCAACCCTGCGTGGCTCGAATACTTGAGCTCGATTCGAGTTTTTTCTAGTTCACTTAAAGGGCGAGACTTTGATTGGCGAAATTTTCCGAAACGCCCGAGAAAGCATCCAAAAGATGTGGAGCTGCGGGCGCTGCACGAATCCTTAGATGATCTTTATACTGAGTTTGACGATCTCGTTGACTCACCCGGGTGGGACCGAGCCGTGTGGCCCCAAATGGTCAAGGCCTGGAGCGAAATCGAGTCGCTGCTCATTCAATTCTCCAAAGATTTTCAGCAGTACAAGCGCGATCATTCGCTGATGCAGATTGAAGATCTTGAGCTCGGTTCACTTGAAATCATACGCCAAGCTCCACATTTAGCAGACTTGTTTTCGGAGAACTGGGATTACTGGATGATTGATGAATATCAGGATACAAGCCCCGTTCAAGTTGAGATTCTCAAGGCGTTGGTGAAAGATCGGTTTAGTTACCGCGTGGGTGATCCACAGCAAAGCATCTATTTGTTTCGCGGCTCAGAGGTGAAAGTGTTTCGCGACGCCGAGGAGGCCACCGAAAGACTAGGAGGCGTGATCGAAACACAGAGGATCAACTATCGCTCTCGCCCCGAACTGCTTTCATGGATCAACCAGTTTATGTCCTCCGTACATTTTGATTTTGAAGATATGGTGGCCGCCTCGGGCCGGGAGCACCGATTGAGTTCGAGCGAACATCCAGCGGTTCTTTATAGGGCTGTGGACTCAGAGAGTGAATCAAAAGCGGTTGTTCAAAGAGTGGGCGAGCTGATTGCAAGTGGGGCCGAGCTCGAGCAGATTTGTATATTGAGCCGTACGCACCGCACTTTATTAGAGTTGAACCAGAAGCTACGCGCACTCGGTTACCCTACACAGCTGCATTCGAGCCGTGGGTTTGCAAGCCGCCGAGAGATATTAGATGCACGCGCACTGTGGAAATTTTTAGTCCACCCCCATGATAACCATGAGCTGCTTTGTCTGCTTAGGTCGCCCTGGTTCAGGGTCGAAGATTCGACTCTTATGCAGTGGATGTCGAATCGTCCAAAGTCGCTTTGGACTTGGTTGATCAACCAGAAAACCGAAAATCACACGATTGAGCGATTAAAGAAATTGCGGCTTGAGGCCCAGGGCGAAAGGGGACTGCTCTTAACTTTTGAAAAGGCTCTAGTTGACTGCGGCGCGATCGATATGAGTCTCAAAGTAGATTCTTCAGGGCGAATGGAGTCGAACCTTTGGAAGCTGATCATGCGTGCGCGCGAATTAGAAAAACAAGGTGGATTGGCTCTGCTGGATTTTTTTGGCGAAGATGATCCTCGCGAGAGTGAAGAGCAGGCCGAAGGGGATGCCGTTTCGGCTCAGGTTCCAAACAGCATTCAATTAATGACCGTCCATGGGTCGAAAGGCCTGGAGTTTGATCATGTGCTCATTCCCGCGATGGGGGAACGCCCGATGTTTTCTAAAATCTCTCCGATACACTTTGATGGTGGACTTTTTAGTTTACCGATTAAATTTGAAGACGAGTCGAGTTGGGTGGCGAGCCCCTTGGAACTTCGCGTGGTGCGAGAGATGAAGATGAGCGAGACGGCTGAACTTGATCGCTGGCTCTACGTGGCGGTGACGCGCGCTCGGCATTCGGTTTCTCTATTTGCTTCCCAGGTGGCCTCGAAGTCGTGGGCGTCTCGAAGTGATTTGTTTGAGCTGCCAGAGGGCGTTCACGATGTTGGCGGTGTGAGCTATTGGGTGCGTGCTGAGTGGCCCGAACCTGTTCGCTATCAAGAGCCCGCGTCGACCTCGGTGGCACTGCGCGAGCCATGGGCTGATGTGAGTTTGGTCGAACAGCATCACTCTGTGACGGATTTGATCGATAAAAAGTCGGCACGGTTTAAAAAAGGCCTGAGCGATTTGCTCGACGAGCGTCGCTTTCAAGGTGTTCGTGTGCATCGCTTTTTGCAACTTATGAAGTATCGTCTTGGGAATTCACAGACGGGAGTCCAAGTTGACGGTTTGTCTCCTGACTCAAATAGTTTTGCTGCTAAATTTTTCAAAGAAGATTTTTCTAGATTGTTTCCAGAAAAAAGTCCTGACTTACGTGAAGTTTTTGATTTCGTAGTGAGTCTAAAAGAGCCACCGTTGCTTCAATTTATTCGAGATGGTTTTGTCGAGTGGGGCTTTCAAGTGAATTCGCCAGTGGGCGTGATAGAAGGTCAAATTGATCTTTGGGGCGTGTACGACGAGCGAGTCTACTTGGTGGACTACAAAACCGGCTCATCAAAGTCCGAAGAAAAGGCGCAAAAACAACTCGAGCTCTACGCTTGGGCCTTGCGCAAGTACGGTTGCACTCAGCCTATCGATGGCTATTTGATTTATCTGTCTGAAAAGCGCGTAATTTCATTCGAGTGCCAAGGCGAGTTTCCGCTGACTTAAGTGGGAGACAGCCTGCTGCCTGTTCGTTGTGCTGAGTCCTTGTTCGAGATTTCAAGTCTTGCCTCAATGCTAAGAGCAGCGCCAAAAACTCGATTTCATTCCACTAAGCCGAACTGGTGTAGCCGACGCTCACCCAAAACCTAGCCGATGAGCGATCATGACCTAGTCCCTCAAGTTGGTTTACAAAAATGTAGTTCACCAGACGCTTGATCGCTTTCATTCCCACAACAATGCGCGTGAACGGCCGAAGATCCCAAAACCGAAACTTCTTAGCTGTGTTGTCAGCCTGGGCGCCTTCAGTTTTCGTCTTGGCATTTGTCGCAAATCCAATTGCAGCTCCGCGGGCGCCACTCGCACCGTGTCCTCCTGATGCGCTCCCACCACTCCAGCGATTGCGGCCGGTGACGGCCATGGCGATTCCCGAGGTGACAGCGCGAATGAAGCGAATGTAGGCCAAGCGCCTAGGTGTTTTGATTTGTAAATGCAGGTGATTTCCCACATTGGCATGCACCAAAATTTGAACGCCAAATTTTTCAGAGAATTTTTCTAAAATCTGCTCCACCTTGCGGCGGATTTGAGGTTTTCGAAATGACCATTCGCCCTTCGCGTGGCTCGAGCGCAGCACAAGGTGCATGGTGTGTTTGGTGCTGACGGGGCGAGCGTGGGCTCGGCCAGCTCTAGTGTTGCGCAAACTTCCGCCGTACGAACTGCCTCGCTTTGCAAAGAGATCGGCCTGGCCTGAATTTTTTCGTGCGCGAACTTTGGAGTTGCCCCTGGACGATTTGAAAGCGGGCGCCGAGCCGCGATTTGCAGTGTGGGCTGACCGTGTGGCCGTGGGTTTCATGTGACCGAAGGTATAGAATTGTTTGGAGTTGGAGTCAACCCCGCAGCGGGTATGGTGGGGACGAAATGCAAGTGTGCTCAGAAAGTTTTTACCTATAGGACATTGGACTCAGCGACAGGGCGGCGAACTCAAAGAGTGAATGACGGAAAGAGTCACCAAGCAATACAGCGCTAAAACGAAAACTCAGACGAGCCGAGGCTTGATGTCAACGTCACCTTGGCTGAGTCACGCTCGAGCGTGGTCATGGGCACATTGAACGTGATGATGTAAGGAGTGCTAAAGCGATTCATGTGCGGGTAGAGCGTTATGGTCTCGACCAGCTTAGAGGACACCTTTTGCACTTTGCCTTCAAACCGGCGGCCCTGAAGCTCAAGATAGACTTTCCAAATCGTTTTGCCCTTGCTCAAATCGTCGTACTCATTGTTCGGGCTAAAAAAGCGCAAAAAGAATTTCGCGTAGGCATTGGAATCTTGAATGGCCTTTTCGCGCTCCTCTTGAAACTTCGGTTCGTCCCAGCCCAAAAACTGAGCGCGCTGGCGAGTGGTTGCGGCTTGCACTTCAGAGTTCAAAATGGTGACGTCCGCTTGAAAAGTTTGATGAAAGCCTTGGTACTGATCGGTTCCGCGCGTGTGTTTTTTGATCAAAGCGGCGTACTCGGCAGGCGCAAGCGATTCAATTGGAGAATTTGTCTTTTGGGTACTTGCACAAGACGTGAGCGCGCCTACGCCTGCCGTAAGAATCATAACTGCAGCAATCCCTTTGATCCACAGTCCCACACTCGCCAGGCCTAATAACGGCTTACTCATCTAATTTTCTCCCTCGGAAGCATTCGCCAAATCAGAAACATTCGCCAAATATGAGTTTAAATATTTTCGCAAATCCGCAATCACTTGCTCACGATCGAGATCATTGAATATCTCATGGTAGCTGTCAGGATAAACGATCATTTGCTTGCGGCGATCAGTGACCAACTCGAACCACGCCATAGAGCGAGACGTGTTGATGAGTTTGTCTTGCCCTGCAAGCTGCAAAAGCATAGGCAATTTGATCTCGGCCGCTTGCTCAAAAGCCAACTCGAAAGCCTTCATCATGCCTAAAAATACGCCAGGGCTCACTTTGTCGTGGCGAAGGTTGTCGCGCGCGTAAGAGTCCACCATCACGGGATCGCGAGAGAGAATCGCGTAATCCAGCTCATTGTGAAGAGTCAGCGTCGGTAACCAACGAAAAGCCACATTGGCGACGGCCTCTTTGAATTTGGGAACTTCAATGGCCAAACCGAGGGCCGGTGAACTCAAAGCGAGCACGTCGGCGCTCAAAAGACCGGTTTGCAATCCTCGAATCGTGATTAACCCGCCCATCGAATGGCTCAGCAATGCCAAACGAAGCCCGCCGGCCGCCTGCGCACGCACAAGTTTAATAAAAATTTCGAAGTCTCTGGCGTAGTCATCAAAATCGCTAACAAAGCCGCGTTTGCCTTCGGAGCGACCATGGCCTCGCAAGTCCCAGCCAAAAACTTGCCATCCGTCTTCGGCCAGAGTTTTGGCCAGCACCTGGTAGCATTCGCTGTGTTCAGCTAGACCATGGGTGATGATCAAGCTGCCGCGAATTTGATCAGGGCGCCAAATTTGATAAAATAATTCGGCATGATCGAATCCACGAAAATGACTTTCAAAGCGTTCAACAGTTCTTGCGGCCATGCATTTAGTTTTAGAGCTTTACCCATCGCTTATGCAAGCCTAGGATAATCAAATGAGGCATCTTCTATCATGTGTTTCATTTTGTGGTTTTTTAGCGCTAGCTGGTGGCGGTCCAGCTTGGGCTCAAGCGCCCGACGCAGGTGGCGCTGCTGGTGGTCAAGCCAACACAGATGCCGATTTTGAAGCCGGCTTTCACTTGGGCAATCTTTTGCCCGACCAAATTGATGGCGTGACTGAGATTATGGGCTTGGGTGGAGTGCGTGCGGGAATGTTGATCGCGCCTCAAACTTACACCGAAGCGGGACTCATCATGGGTAATGGTGAAGGGCAAAAGTGGAAGAATATTCATTTGGATATTCGCATGGACATTCCCGTTGAATCCCTTGTGGGATTGGCTTACGCGGGTGCTGACATGACTTATTATTCGGGAATCGACACGAGCGACAAGGTCATTTTTGGTGGCCATGTGGGAGGGGGAGTGCAAGCTCAAGTCTCAGGCTCGATTTGGTTTCGCGGCGATATGAAGTTTGGGTTCAGTCCAGGTACCTCGCTTTATTTTGGCTTTGGCCTTATGTGGCGTCTAGGCGGCGGCGGAGCCGGCGCGGGTGGCGGGTAGCGATCGACTCAGCGTAAAGGTTTTTGGTGCCCCCAATTTAGCTGTGCGTGACCTAACTCGGAGATAATGGACGCCGCCGCTCGATGTGGCCCCTCGATGGGAAATTTCTAAACCAGGTCGCACTTTTTCGAATATGTCGAAATTGGCAAATCGTGTTCAAAACGACCTATCTTTGATCTGAAATGGAAAATACAAATTCAAAGTCGCTCTGGCGAATATGAATTTGTTTTTGTCTATTTCAACATAACGCCGAAAAGAGGGGGAATTTACTATTCGACAAATTCGACAAATTCGAAAAATTCGAAAAACCGAAAAACCGAAAAATCAAACAACCGTATCCACGGCCACGGCATTGGTTTGCAGGTGATCCAAATTGTAATGAATGCCCCTTGATTCTTGGCGCTGAAGCGCCGATCGAATCGTGAGCTGTGCGACTAGCGCAATATTGCGAAGCTCTTCAATATCCGAATGGGTTTTAAAACTTGAGTAATAGTCGGCGACTTCGCGCTGCACGTTTTCGAGGCGATGCGCGGCTCGCTCAAGGCGCCTATCGGTGCGAACGATTCCCACATAGTTCCACATCAAACGGCGAATTTCGTCCCACATGTGATGAACGACGATCATCTCGTCGGCATTTTCGAGCTGCGATCTGGGCCAGTCGGGGAATTCTGTGACCAACGAAGTGTTGCTGAAAGTGGATTCCAGCGAACCAAGAGGATTGGTGTTGCGATTATCAACAGAGGCCATTGCCATCTCGCTTGATTCAACACCTATCCCGCGCAAAAACACGTCAGCCGCATTGGCCGAAACCACCAAGCATTCGAGCAGTGAATTCGAGGCCAAGCGATTGGCCCCGTGAAGACCTGTGCACGCGGTTTCACCGAGAGCGAAAAGCCCATCCACATCGGTTTGCCCCGCTTCATCGGTGACGACTCCGCCGCAAAGGTAATGAGCCGCAGGAACCACGGGAATCGGCTGCGCACTCATGTTGATTCCCAGCTCTAAACATCTTCTAAAAATAAGTGGAAATCGATTTTCTAAAAACTCTCGAGAGTGGTGAGTGGCATCTAAAAAAACGCACTCGCTGCCGGTTTTTTTCATTTCGGCGTCGATGGCCCGGGCTACGATATCTCGAGGAGCCAAGCTCCCATTGGCATGGGCCTCTTTCATAAAGGGTCGGCCTGAGGCATCGACCAACTCGGCGCCTTCGCCTCGCAAAGCTTCGCTGACCAAAAAATTTCGCGCTTGCGGGTGATAAAGGCAGGTGGGGTGAAACTGCATAAATTCGAGATTGGCAAGCCTGCAACCGGCTCGGTAAGCAAGAGCCAACCCATCACCCGTAGCTCCGCTCCAGTTTGAAGTGTAGAGATAAACCTTGCCGGCCCCACCCGTGGCCAAAAAAGTCGATTTGGCGCGTATCGATCGCACTTCTCCCGAAGAGCGATTGAGCACATAGGCGCCAAGGCACCTGGGTTTGGCAACCGAGTGGGGGTTCAAGTGGCGGTTCAAAACCAACTCTAGCCCGTAGGTGTCATGCCAAAGCTGAATTCGTGGATGGCTCAAAACTTGGGCGAGCAGTTGTTTATGCAGAGCTTCACCAGTGTGATCGGCAATGTGCAAAATTCTGCGCCGGCCGTGGCCGCCTTCGCGTCCAAGATCAAACAGATCTGTATGAGGGTCTCGATCAAAGTGAACGCCCCAGCGCTCGAGTTGTTCAATGCACGCAGGTCCTCGTTCAATTATGGCCCTTGCTCGATTCTCCTGAACCAATCCAGCACCGGCGCTTACAGTATCCGCAAGATGTTGTTCGAAGCTGTCGTCACCTTCGATGACGGCGGCGATTCCCCCTTGTGCCATGGCTGAATTGGCATCCGATGGCGAGGCTTTGGTGCAGATCAAAACATCGGCGTGGTCGGCCAGCCTAAGGGCCAAGGCCAATCCTGCCAGTCCTGAACCAAAAATTAGGCAATCGGTGTCATACATCTAGGTGAAGGGCTTACCATATGCGCCACTCAATGAAAAAGAATGTTGGACCCCGTGAAAGAAATAAAACTAGAATAAAGTCAGGGAGTTGGCCAAAGTCCAGGGAAGGAAACTATGCGCAACATTCGACTCTATATCTTTAGCGCCGCTGCGATCCTCTTGCTCGTGCTCGCAGTGGGTTTACAGGTGAGCTCGAGCTGGAGATCCCAAGAGCAAACCGAACTCAATATGAGTCTGGATCAAGAGACTCTTCTAATGGTAACAGCCACCCAGTCTGCGGTTTCGTCTTTGAGTTATCAATTGCTCGATATTTTGAAAGTCGAAGGTCAAGGACGTCCCACCCGGACATTTGACCGGTCCAGTTTCGTTGCGGCGGCCCTGCTCGAAGGCAAAGCGGGCCAATGGCTGGTGTCTTGGAATAGTTCGCGAAAATCTATGTTTAGTAAAACCGACTGGAGCCGCCTTGCAGCCGAATGGGACATCAATAAAATTGAGCCCTTCGAGCGGCACATTCGAAAATTGGGTGATTTTGATGGCCAACCCTATTTTGCGCTCCTCGTTCCTGTGCGAAAGCCAGGTGCGAAGCCCTATTTTGGAGTTGGCGTATTTTCGGGGTTTTCATTTCCGATGCGATTTTCGGCGTTGAGGCAGCGCCAGACTTTGATTTTCAACCAAGAGGGAATTGCCGTCGTTTACTCGGCTCCAGCTTATGTGGGAACTTCGGTGAAACGCATGCGCGGAGTGGCGGACGCGCTTGAAAATGATGAGTTAAGTTTTCGTGAGGAGTGGTCGGCCTCCAATGGCCAATCGGGTTTGACTCTCGGTAGGCGTGTGCCCGAAACCAATCTTTATGTGGCTACCGAAGGCGTGCCCGCTGGGCAAGTTTCATTTTTTTGGTCGTTTTGGATTTACTTGATCCTGGTTGGAGCTTTGGCCATTGCCTTAAACTGGTGGTTATTCGAACAAATGGTTTCGCCTCTTTTTAAGCAAATTCGCCTTAACGAAGACGCGATTGAAAAATTGAAACATCACCTAGAGGTGAATCGGGCAAATGCCACGAATTCATCGCCCTCAGCCGACAGAAAAGTCGACGAAGATTCGATGAATGCGAACAAGGGCCAAGATATACACAAGCTGGATTTTATTGAAACTCCAGGAACTTCGCTTCTCAAAGTGGCCAAGGCCTCAGTTCGAAGCTTTGAAGATCGCCTCAAGGCGCTAGGTATAAATGTCGAGTACGAGGGGTTAGAGTCGGTGAATCTCAATGGCGAAGGGCTGCAGCTTCAGACCGCCATTGAAGAGGTGATTAAAAATGCGGTTGAGGCCATGGCGAATGCCCCGAACCGAAAGCTCAAGCTCAGGGCGAGAGTCAAGAACCTGAAAACTCATCTCGAGGTGATCGACACGGGCGAGGGAATTGCTAAAGAGGATTTGAATAAAGTTTTTGATCCTTTCTTCTCGACCAAAGACTCACAAGGTGTGGCACGTGGACTAGGGCTCAACGTAGTCAGGCGGGTGATCGAAGAAATGAAAGGCGAAGTGAGTGTTGAGCCAAATTCGAGCGGCATCGGCATCACTGTGAAAATGAGTTGGCCATTACCCGTCGAACTCTCTGAACTTGAGGCCATTGAGTCAGTTGAAGAAGATTGGGTGCAAGTGGCGCACACGCCTCAATCCGAAAATGTTCAAGAATTCAAACCTCCGATGGGGCTATCATTGAGCAAGCCGGCTGTCGTTCGCAGGCCGGTTGTGAGAGGGCCAGATTGAATTTAAATGAAGTTCGCCCTTCTTTTACGGCCTTTTTGATTGGTAGCGATTCGAAGGCGCTGGCGCCCTTGGCCGCAGTGCTCGAGTCAGCAGGCTATCAGGTGGTTCGATTTACTGAACTGACCGCGGCTTTTTCAGAATTTTCATCGAATCCTCCGCATTTTTTGTTTTTCAATTTTTCTGAAACCGGCTTTCGCTTAAATGATGTGATACCGCAAGTGCGCCTGCAGCTTCCAGAGACACATATATTTGTGGTTGCGCCTGCTACGCAAAGAAGTGAGGCGGCTCAACTTTTAGATTTTGGGGTCTACGACGTCTTGTTTCAGCCCTTGTCAGAGCGCGAACTCATAGCAGCTGTAGACCGAGCGGCTGAGCGTGACTACTACATGTACGCAAAGGAGCAAGAATCCAGCGCCGAAAAGTCTGCCGATTGGTATCCTCACTTGCTTCGGCTCTTCAAGGTGGGTCAGGGAGAAGAAGTAATTAAAATTTTTGTCGATTCTCTTTCACAAGTGCTCGGCGGACTCCCCGTGGTGCACTTTCGCTACCTCTCGAATCGCCGAGTCCTCGTCGCCACCCAGTCTTGTGGTCTCGATCAAAAGATCACCAAAAATCTAGGTGTCGACTTGAATATTCAATCGCCTGATTTTCGATCGAGTCAGCTGCGCGACCCGAACGGAATGAAAGTTCTCTCAGACATGGTCAAGGTGATGCTCGGAACTGAAGTTTTTCAGTTTCATTCGCTGAATGTGTTGTCTGACATTCAAGGGTTGATTTTGGTGCTGGGTCGTAAAGAGCGATTGGATCAAGATCCGGCTATTGAGAATGGTTTTATCGCTCTCGAAAAAAGTTTGGCCCTATTGGAATATGAAAAGCGAATGCACTCGGCATCAATGAAAGACTTGGGTACAGAGCTTTTGAATAGACCCCATTTTATTGAGCGAGCGAGTCAAGAGGTGAGCCGTGCGCGCCGCCTGCAGGCTCCGGTGAGTTTGGCTTTGGTGTCTCTCGATCAATACTCTCAGATCGTCGAAACCGTTGGCCAAGAAGAGGCTCAAACGGTTTTAAAAATGTTGGCCAGGATTTTTGAAAAACACTCAAGGGCCAATGACATTTTGGGGCGAACTGGCGGCGATGAATTTGGCTTGCTTTTGCCGCACACTCATAGAGACGGCGCCTTGGTGAAATGCGAGCGCCTCAGGCGAATTGTCGAGTCTGCGGATTTTTCTAAAGTCATCAAAGCGTTTCCGCATCTTTCTATTTCTCTCGGCGTTAGTGAGTATCCATCGATGGCGCACGATGTGGATGAGATGATGGGTTCTGCCGACGAAGCTCTTTTTGAAGTTCGAAAAGTTGGCAACAAAACTTGTTTGGCGCATGTTCCAGACAACTTTGAAGCCGACTTTGTTATTGAGTCGAGGGGAAGTTAAATATGTATCGCGCCACGAGGGTGATTGTCGACACCCAGGCTTTGCGGTCGAACGTTCAAATTTTGAAGATTTGGTCTAA
>JBGSQJ010000120.1:0-2561 GCA_041738165.1 Bdellovibrionales bacterium | reverse complement strand
CTGAGCCGACTCCAATATTTCTGGTGGGTGGAGTGCCGCTCGGTCAGCGGCTATAACATCGAGATTTTTTGTTTTAGAGACAATCCGAGAGCTTATAGTTTTCTTATCAGATTCGAGAATAGTTTCGAGTCCGCCCTTGTGGTCTGTATTCGGAAAATAGTCGACTACAGTCGGGCAGCGCAGGTCGAGGTCCACGAGCAGAGTTTTCTTGCCGGCCAAGGCAAAGCAGTAGGCCAAGTTGACTGACAAAAATGTTTTGCCAACTCCAACCGTTGGGCTTGTGACCATAATAACTTGCGAAGAGCCTTTTTTTAGAGATTGAATGTCAGAAACCTTGGTGAGATTGATGCGAAGTGATCTCAATTTATCGGACTCAATCGAATTCGGAGAGGTCTCCATCAAAATCTTTGGCGATTTGGACTTAAATATAGATTTTAGCTTTGAGGATGAATCTTGAATTGTCGCGAGCGGAATCTCCGCAAGGAGTGGGACTCCCATCTGGTTGAATTCATCCTCTGAGCGCATGGCGCTAATGAGTGATAATTTCATAATGAGCAATATAAACCCCAAAAACCCACCAGCAACGCCTGAAAAAATGTAGCTTTGAATTGGGCTCAATCCAGAGGGCTGCGTAGGAACCTCTGCCAAAGCGAGGAGCTCCAGACCATTCGGAGTTTCGGCCTCCATGATTTTGACTTCTTGTAGCTTCTTTTTAGATGAAAGGTAGAGATCTGCTGTCAGCTTAATGTTACGTTCAATGACCGTCATGTTCTGCAATGCTTCGGGCATTTGAAGAAATTCACTTTTTTCGATTTTGGCGTCGGCAGATAAAATATTAACTTCAGAAATCAACTCGCGTTCGTCATTTCTAAGATCTACTAAATTTTTTTCAAGGCTTTGGTAATATTCAAGCGGAGTCATAATCGCGAGCTCTTTGAAGTTTTCACGATTCGAAAGCGCCTCTTTGTACGACTGGGTAACACTGATCAATTCATTTTTCACAGAGTCCACGTCAAAAATTTGAGGGTTATGACTTGGATCTTGAGCGAGTAATACCTGGTACTGCAGAAGGTTCATGCGGTGTTGAAGCTGTGAAAGATATATGTTCGAGCTTGCACCCGTAGAATGTGAAAGCCCTCCCATCAACGCTTTGAGTTCTTTTTCGGTGCTATTGATGATCTTTTGATTGAGTGCAAGCTTTCGTTTGGCCGCGGCCAAACTTTGCTCGATTGAATTTAAGGAGCGATAAGTTGCCGATTTAGCCTCTGACTCCGAAAGAATTTTATGAGTCCTTTGAAAATTAACTAGAGATTTTTCATGAGTGCTCAGTTGAACACGGAGGTCCTCAGTTTGAACCGTGAGAAAATTTTTGAGCTGCGTGACTTTGCTTAACAATCGCTCGTGATGCAACTCAACGAGCACTTGCGCGGCCGAGTTGGCAAGTTTGGCGGCAATCTCCGGATTTTTGCTTGTGCCAATAATATCCACGGCGCCTGATTTTGCGCTCACTTGAATTCGCAAATGTTTAAGAAAGAGGTTTCCAAGATAAACGCGTTTAGATTGGGACAGGTCTGAAAACGACAAACCATTAAGACTTTTCGCCTTGGGCCAGAGAGTGTGCACATCTTTGTCTGTTAACAAATAGATCCAAAGGTTTTGCTCGCTCATAACGGCTTTAGACAGTAGTTCCGAATACTCAGCCGTCTCAAAGTATTGCAAGAGCACGTCGGTATCGCTTCCGGAACTAGAGCCCGCGGCCAGCTGAGCCAGCACGGGTGAAACAGAAGAAAGAGTTCCCTTGGTATCTAGTCTGAGGGTCGCTTTGGCTTCGTATTTTTGCCGGAGAAAGAAAAACGAGTAGATTCCTGAGAATGCCATGCAGGCAACGGCACAAATCACCAATAGGTTTTTATGCAGGAGAATTTGAATCCAAATTTTTCGAAGATCGACATGAAAATTATCATGTTCTGCGGTTTCATTTTGATTTGGACGTTCAAATGCCATACCTAGGTATCGGATTGAATTTTCAGAATCTGCAGATATTAATACAGAAAATATTTAGTTTTTCACGACAAAATACCAGGACCCAAAGTCTAGAACTTGTGGTTCCAAATTCCTCGCGTATCAAACACGATTTTATTTTCTAATTTTGACGGGGAGATGCTTAAAAATTCATCATGATCAGTTAGCAAAACGACAACATCCGCACCGAGCAGTGCATCATCAAGCGTTCCGACAGTGATGGAGCCTGTCTCCCGAAGTTCGCGGGGAAGTTTTTCTTCAACGTAGGGGTCGACCACTATTACATTCATGAAGTTTTTTGCCAACTCGTGCACGATCTCAACCGACGGACTTTCTCGAAAATCATCGACATTCGCTTTGTAAGCGAGACCAAGGCAGACGATGGTCGGGTCTTTGAGTTTCTTTGCACTTTCTATGATTTTTCGAGCCAAATACTTAGATTTTTCTAAGTTCACCTCTCTGGCCGTTCGAATCAGCGGAGTCGTTTCGGGAAGGCTGTGAACTATAAACCAAGGGTCGACGGCGATACAGTGCCCCCC
>JBGSQJ010000105.1:0-4092 GCA_041738165.1 Bdellovibrionales bacterium | reverse complement strand
GTCAAAGTGGATGGAAATTTCTTAGTGATGAATTTGGCATTGGCAATGGCCTCGTCCATGGTTTTTTCAAGGCTCTCTGCGCTTAAATCTTCGGTGTAGGCTAGACCTTCATGAGCTCCGTCGAGCACTCGCACTCCAAGTTGCGCCGTTTCTGAAAGCGAATATTGCTCTAAGGCGCGTTTTTGAAATTGAATTCCTGTTTGCACACTGGTGTAGGCTAGCACTTCAGCTTCGACATTTTTTATTTTGGCGAAACCCAAGACCTGATCGATCGCTTTTTCGACTTGGCTGTTTAAGCTCATGATTTGCCTCCAACGGTGAGTTTTGAAACGAGCAATGCAGGCTGGCCCACCGTCGTGGGTATCATACCGCTGATCGATCCACATGTCCCTGCGGCCAACTCGAAGTTGGTCCCAACCTTAGAGATCCGACCGAGCGTTTCAATTCCGGTGCCAATAAGGCTTGCGCCTTTCACCTGCTCTTCGATTTGACCGTTTCTCACAATAAAGGCTTCGCTTACGGCAAAATTGTAGGAACCCGTGGCCGGCATGACCGATCCACCGCCCAGTTTCTTTGCGTAGAGGCCGTAGTCAATATCAGCGATCATCTCTTCAAACGAAGACTTGCCAGGCGCAATAAAGGTGTTGCGCATCCGCGAGGTCGGGGCAAACCGATAGTCTTGGCGCCTTCCACTGCCGGTGATTTTATAGCCCGTCTTGCGTGCTCCCATTTTGTCGACCAGGTAGCTTTTGAGCACGCCATTTTCGATCAAAACAGTTTTTTGAGTGGGTTCACCCTCGTCGTCGATTGCCAAGCTTCCGTAGTCGCCCTCTCGAGTGCCGTCGTCAATTGCCGTGACACACTCACTGGCCACTCGCTGCCCCAATTTTTCGCAGAACACCGACGCGCCCTTGGCCACTGAGGTGGTTTCTAAACCGTGGCCACATGCTTCGTGAAAAATGACTCCACCAAAAGCATTGTCGATCAGCACGGGCATCTCTCCAGCCGGGGCCCATTTGGCATTTAGAATTCGCAGGCTCTGTTCACCTGCGTTTGTCCCCAGTTTCGCGAAATCAACTTGATCCCAGTCTTGTGAAGTGCCGAGCCGGCCCAGACGGTCGAATCCAGATTCGCGCTCTGAACCTCGCTCAGCAAAAGCAAATGCGGCCGCGTTCAAATAATTGCGAGTTTCACTGCTGTTGATGCCTTCTGAATTCACAATCTGCACAGACTTTTGCACTTCACTGAGTTCGGCCTGAACTTGATTGATAAGAGTGTTCACCGCGCGCGCGTTCAGGTCCACTTCACGAAGCCGAGTCCAATTGGCATCTGCCGAATTTGTTTTAGTGATTTGATTTCTGCCAAAACTTTGCGCTTCACTTAGGACTGGCCGAACCGAAGCCTGACCCGCAAGCAAAGCTTGTGCAGCTTGTTTCGCCACGCGAAGTAGGCCCTCTTCGGAAAGATCATTTGTGTATACGTAAATCTGCTCGAGTCCTTTAAAAATTCGAATACCGGCGCCAAGAGAATGTCCTGAAATCGCTTTTTGTGGTTCAGAGTCCAAAAGCGTAAATTGGCGCTTAAGAGTGTCTTCGAGATAAACCTCAGCAAAGTCGGCGCCCTGGGCGAGCGCAGTCGAGATCACTTTTTCAAGAACAGCATTGCCTAATATCATTCCACAACCTTTCGTTGGAGAATCAGTTGTAACATAGCCTTTAAAAAATGAAATGCCATTGCGAGATAAAACCCACATCTGGCGCGTTGCTAACGTAGTTCCACTCGCCACGTCCATCGGCGTCACCTAATGCCCAATCTTCTAAAAGCAGCAGATTAATAGAGCTGCCCTTGCCCCATCTGTACCTGACGCCTATGGTTTGACTGCCGCGCCAGCGCACGAGCGAGTTCCAGCCAGATGCGATGCGATCGATCGATTGTGAGTCTGCGTCCGAGTAGACGTTGTCGTAGTCGAGGTGCTCCTTCATAAAAAGCGGAGACTCCATACGGCCTTGCAGCAAGAGTCCCCAATTGGCGTCGAATCCCAAATCAAGAGTCAGCTCATACATCTGCTGCCAATCTCGCCGTGGCCAGCCCTCAAAGGTTTCGTTGGGCCCCAGTTTGGTGACGCCGGCTGTGGCCCACGCGCCGGCGTATTTCCATAGGGGAACACCAACGTGCAAGAGTCCTGAGTAGTCGTTTGAGCCTGAGCTAAGGCCGCGCTCGCGCTTGAGAGTTGGGAATTTCGCCAGAGCTGAAATCGCAACTCCGCAATCGCACGCGCCGGGAGCCGAGCCATTCCATTTTATAATCCAGGCTTTCATTTTGGCGCGCACGCTGCCCACGCCTTCGGCTTTTTCAGTGGCCAATTGCCGAATACCATTTTTTTCGATGATGAACGAGTTTCCAAACTCCTCATTGAGGTGTCGCAAGAAGCGGCTGGTTTGAACGGTCTGATGAAACTGATCAATGAAATCGTCTAAGAAACCGCCATTGCGATTGGCGTAGGGCACTTCGACGCCAACAGCGAGCCAACTGGTCAACGCCCTGCCTATTTCTAAAATAGCAGAGCTTTGTTCGAAATCAGCTTTGTAAGAGTAGGTGTCGCCGGTTCGGCGATCGGTCATCGAAAAGTTTTGATTCCAAATGTTGGCGTGGTTCACTTCAAAATTCACCCAGGAGTTGCTTGACCATCCTGGAGACTCTCCAACCGGAGACAAATACATCCATCCAGTCGGGTGAGCGTTGCGAAAACTGGTGCGAGTCGCAAACGCTTGAGATCCTATTATGAAAAGTTGAAATCCGAGGCCAATGCGAATGGCCAATCGGACTTTCAAAAAGGCACACATACCCTTAAGAATCTCAAAATTACCAAGAGCTTACAAACCGTCGAACGAAACCTTTACGATTCTAGACAGCGGTTTAGCCTGGCACGTGAGCGCCTCGTGGTTCTTGATGTTTTCGTCGGCGAGAATACCTGGATCCTCTTGGTAGACCTGGCCTTCCACGACTTTGGCCATGCAGGCCATGCAAGCGCCGTCCATGCACGAGTAAGGCGCATCGATTCCTGCAGCAAGTAGAGATTCGAGGATCGATTGATGGCCATCCGATTTGACTTCATAAGTTTTGCCTTGCACGGTCGCAATGATTTTTTCGACTTCCATATCGGTCTGGCCTGGCCCAATCAAAGTCCAATTGGGGTTGGTGCTGGTCTTGGGGGCATGAGTGGCCGCCCCAAAATCTTCGATACGAATAGAGTCAGGCGCGATTTTGCGCGCCACCAAGTGATCGCGAATGCCATTCATAAAATCGGTCGGGCCGCAAAGGTAAAACTGACGATTTTTACCGGTGGCTTGACTATCTAGAGTTAAGATCTCATCAAGGTGAGTGACGCCAAGACGCCCCGTTTGGCCTGCCCATGTGGAGTCGGGCTTTGAAAGCACATGAATCAACTGCAATTGGCGAGCGTGAGACCTGGCGTATTCGATGAGTTCATTTTTATAAATGATGCTGCCTTCTGTTCTGTTGCAGTAAACGAGGGTGACTCGGTTCAGTGCTGATTTGGCGAGCGTCTCTTTGAGGATCGAGTAAATTGGTGTGATCCCACTTCCGGCTGCAAACAAAAAGAGATGAGTGCCATCGGCCGATTCTTGAGGGCGGTAGAACTGGCCAGCAGGAGGAGTCGTGCGCAACGTGTCTCCGACTTTTGTGTGATCACATAAGTGGGTGGAGCCTCTTCCGCCAGGAACTTTTTTAACTGTAATTTTAAATTCATGGTCAACAGAGGGTGCGCTCGATAAGGAGTAACTTCGGGAGATAGTTTCGCTGCCTATTTGCATAAAGAACGTAACAAACTGCCCCGCTTGGTAGTTAAAGCGACTCGCTTGCTCTTTTGGAATCTCAAGCACCAGCGAAACGGCGTCGTCTGTTTCTTGAATGCGTTTTGATATTTTTAATGGAACGGTTAGTTTTTCTATATCTAAACTCATTTTGGCTCCTTTAACCATTGAACGCTGGCCACGACAGAAGCTGGGCCCTTAAGAGAGACGCTCGACCCGTCAATTTTAACAAAAAGAACTCCGCCCCTGACTCGCACTT
>JBGSQJ010000023.1:0-2440 GCA_041738165.1 Bdellovibrionales bacterium | reverse complement strand
TCTTCCAAGTTCTTTAAATGCTCTTCGAGATCTTTTTTATCATTAAATGCAGTGGCGTAAATGCGTTGAAGCTGAGGATTCTTTTCGTCCCCGCGCCAATAAGCACCCGCTAAACTTAAGACTTTTACCGCTTTGATTTGACCCATCCGTTGCACGTGGGGACCTTTACAAAGATCAAACCATTGCGGACCTTGGCGGTAGATTCCAACGGTGACTTCGCCCTTGGCTGCCAAATCGCGGATAATTTCGGCCTTAAAGCGCTCACCCATTTTCTCAAAAGTCTCGATGGCCTTAGCAATGGGCCACTCTTCACGAACGACTTCTTCGTTGCGAGCCATTATAGCGATCATGCGCTTTTCGATTTTCTCGAGGTCTTCAGGTGTAAAATGAATCGGTGAATCAAAATCATAGTAAAAGCCATTCTCAATCACAGGGCCAATAGTGACCTTCACTTCCGGCCACAATTCTTGAACCGCTTGCGCCATTAGATGGGCGCCAGAATGGCGAACCACATCCAGCGACTCTGGATCTTTCTGGGTGATGATCTTGATCTTATCGCCATCCTTTAATTTATGGCGCAGATCGACCACTTCCGGATTGCCTTCCACTTTGCCGCCCAAAGTGTCTTTGGCTAATCGGGGTCCAATGCTTTCGGCCACTTCCAAAACAGTGGGCTCATGGTCGAAGGTCTTTATTGAATTGTCGGGGAGGTAAATTTTAACAGCCGACATGGGATTAAAACGTGGTCACGGTCGTGATCGTCTTAAGCTGAAATGAGATGTGTAGAGCGGCTATCATCTTTTTCACGTTTAGGCCTCCATGGCCCCATAGTCAATAGAATAGCACTAGAAGCCCCGCCATTCCAGGGGTTTACGGCCTAGTTTTGGGTCGCATTTTGACCTCGGTGGACAGTTTTCGTCAGGTTTTAGCCGCCGGCAGCAATACAGCCAGAGCTTACTATGGCCCGCTTCTTCCAACCTAAATCTCCGGTTCATAAGATATTTAGGGAGGACACGTGCTTTCAACCATTCAAGGCATTTCTGCCATCGTTTTACTGGCTTTGCTTATGCCAGTCCAGGCTGCGGCCTTTAGCCGAAATGACCCTAAAATCGCTGATGACGAGGCCGAAGACATTCGCACTTCTGCGCTGAGTGCTCGGGAATTCAATGAGCAAGGCATTGAGTACAATATTCTGATGGATGAGCTCGAAGCCCAAAATCCTGATCGCTTTTATAATCTTAAAGTTAAGCCTGGATATGTGACCTTAGAGGTCGACATCTGTAAGTCATGCCGCCCCCAGGCGCTGCGCTTAATTCTTAAACAAAAGCCGATTTTGTCGGCCTTGATTTCGATGTCCGACTCAAAACTCAATCCAGTTAAAAAATATAGGTTTCGTCCCGGCATAATGGCTAATGTCGTGCCTTCTTACGCAGCCAGTGCCCGTTTGGGTCGTCCTGTCTCTCTATCAATGGGCATACAGGTTCATGGCGGAGAATACATGTTTGCGGCTGGCAAAGAAGTTCAGGAAGACTCGTTGGGTGATCCCAAATCAGGTCCAGGCATTCATGTAGACCGCAGTAAAATCGCTATGATCTATCACTTGGTTAAGAAATTTCATTCAACGACTGTGATTACGGTTCGGTAGGTATGCCAATGAAAACTATTTTGATCATGTTTAGCTTTTTACCATTCAACGCTGGCGCCACACTTGCTCCGCAAACTCCTGCCGAGCGTCCGCTGACCACTCATCAAGAAACATCTGCCATTTTATCATGTGTAAAAATGGAGGACGCCATACTGGCCGCAATGTACCAGTATTGCACGGACAAGGCTGATGCTGAACAGGAAGCTGAACTAGACCGTTTCCTACTTACCTACAATTCAATATGCGGAGACTTGAGTGTTCTCATACATGCCAAAACTCTTCTTTCGCAAGTGACGGCGGGCACTAAAACTACGGTTGAGTGTCAGGCAGAAATCGAAAGGCTGGCTATTGAAGGCCATCGATTTAACCCAAACTAACTTTATATAGTTCTTCAACTTTCGTTCGGGCCCAAGGTGTTTTCCTTAAGAAATTAAGACTCGATTTGATACTTGGATTATCGGTAAAGCATTTGATGCGAATGATCTCACCAAGCTCTTCCCAGCCATACTTTTCTACCAAGGCATTCACCATCATTTCTAGTGTAACGCCTTCGGCTGGGTACTTATTTTTTCTTGGCTTCAATCTAGTACGTCACGTGGTGACCTAAAGACTCGTGAATGCGCGGGTCTTTAATAGGCACAATCGGATTTTGGCTTAAAAAACGCAAAACCATAAACAAGAATGCGCCACCAAAACCACCCCAAATTAGAATCTCTTGCAACCCGAAAATCACCGACTTGGAACTCAAGTTGGGGAAGATCAGCCAATAAAGATCCACATATTGCATCACCAGAG
>JBGSQJ010000014.1:0-9853 GCA_041738165.1 Bdellovibrionales bacterium | reverse complement strand
GATGAGGACCACCTCATAGCCTTCGTCGCGCAATGCCTTGCACGCTTGCGTTCCAGAGTAGTCAAATTCGCAGGCTTGCCCAATTACAATTGGGCCACTACCAAAAATCATCACTCGTTTTAAATTTTGGGCTCTTGGCATAACTAAAGCCTCAACTTGGATTCATTGGAGTAAATATCACTCAACTTCAAGTGTCGGTATTGATCATGTTTGTTGCGCATACGAAAAAGCTTGCTCATCAGCTCTTCACGCGCCTCTTGTCTTTGATCCTCAGGCATCTTGTTCACCTTTTTCACCTCAGACGATATAAACTTCGAAACGGATGAGGGGTGAAAACAAAACGCCGCCGAGAATATAAAATCGCTACCGCTCGGAAAAAGCCGTGCCTCAAAAAATTCACTCGAATCAAAACCTTGTGTGATTCGTGACTCACGAATCACATACTTAAAACCAGAGAACAAATCTCGAACATAAACATCTTCTTTTTTGAGCTTCAGGAACTCAAACAGACTGTGCCTCGAGTTTCTTAGGTTTTGATAGGTCACTTTGTCCGTTTCATCAATTTTGTAATTAGCGTCTTCTAACGCAAAATCCACTGGGGTTCGCATTGGCGCCCGAAGCTTTCGAATGAACAGGTACCAATCCGAAAACTGCGCCATCTTTAACTCAAAATTTGAGTGGGCCTCATCAAAAGCCCCAGCCCGGTCTAAAAATTCAGCTCGCGCGTGATCCACATCCTCTTTGAATGCCGGTCCCGTGTAATGCTGCATGAGTTTTTCTAGAATAGGTTCGTAGTTCACAACAGCTGCCTCACAAAATAATCAAACAGACCTTCTGCATCATGAGGCCCAGGATGACTCTCGGGATGAAACTGAACTCCAAGAGCTTTCATCTCGGGGCAAAAGACTCCCGCCACCGTCGAGTCGTTCAAGTTGATGTGCGTGACTTGAACATTTTTAGGAAGTGAATCTTCGTTCAATACGTACCCGTGATTCTGACTCGTCACATAGACACGATTTAGAATTTTGTCTTGAATCGGGTGATTGGCGCCGCGATGACCAAATTTCAATTTGGACGTCTGAGCACCCAACGCGAGACCAAGAATTTGGTGCCCCATGCATATGCCAAAAACAAACTTCCAGCCAAGGAGTCTACGAACCGTGTCGACCGCCACTCGAACGTCCGCTGGGTCCCCCGGTCCGTTGGAGAGCAATATACCATCGGGATTGTACTTGCGGATTTCTGACTCACCCACCTGACTTGGAAAAACGGCCACTTCACTACAGCGTTTTTTGAGTTCGCTCAGTATGTTATTCTTCATCCCAAAATCAATCACCGCCACTTTGGGCCCGCGACTGTTCGCCCCAGCAAAGATTTGTTTTCTATCCAAACAAACTCGGCTGCACCAATCTTTGTCTTCAGATTTTTTACTTTGAATGAGAGTTCGACTACGTCCTAGCAAATCCGCTTGTGAGGCAGGACCTGAATGTAAACTCCCCCACACACTTCCGCCGGTGCGAAGCCGAATCACCAAGGCCCTTGTGTCTAGGTCACTTAAGATAGGACGACCCGCTCCCGACAAACGCCTCACCCAAGTGGAATCGCGAGGAGAATCTTGCATCTCTAAGCAAACGGCTCCTTCAATCCAAATCTTTTCAGATTCTCTGTGAAGCTCGTTGGTTCCGTAGTTGCCCTGCTGAGGAGCCGTAAAAACCATGATCTGATGAAAGTAAGAGGGATCGGTTGCGATTTCTTCGTAGCCACTGTGGCTTGTGTTGAAGACCACTTCTCCGCAACCTGTTGCGTGGGGCTCACCAATCCACCGACCGGTGTAGATTTCTCCGGTCTCTAGCACTAAACAACCCGAAGCTTCGCTCACCGAGATTCGACCTCAAGACCTAATAGGATCGACATCAAAGACATTCTCACGAATACGCCATTGCTCACCTGATCCAGCACCTTGCAGCGCGAATCATTCATAGCAAAGTCTGAAATTTCAATTCCCCGAATAACGGGACCTGGATGAAGCAAAATACCATCGTCGCGCAAAAATTTGAGTTGATCGCCACCGATGCGAAATTTTTCGCGATACTCGGCGGTCGAAAGTCCGATGGTCACATTTTGGTGACGCTCTTTTTGTATTCGCAATGCCATCACAACCGTGGCCCAAGAAAAACCTTCTTCGAGATCCCTAAAACTTTTTACGCCCTTCCAGCGCTCGTTCTTTGGCTGGAAGGCCTCTGGCGCACAATAGGCAATCTCAGCCCCCAGCCGATTGAGCAACAAAAGATTTGAGTTCGCAACCCGGCTATGGAGCACATCCCCAACAAATAAAACTTTTTCGCCCTTCACTTGCCCGCGAAACTCTTGAATGGTGTACGCATCAAGCAGAGCCTGAGTGGGGTGTTCTCTTGTGCCAATCCCGCCACTGATCACAGGACACGGAATATCGCGCAAAATATTCTCGGCATCTGGCAAATCGTCTAACCTCACAACCATCAAATCTGGGCCCATGGCGCCCATATTTCTCAGTGTGTCTTCGATCGTCTCGCCCTTTGACAGGCTAGCCACCTGTGGGTTGTCGAGTGCCAAAGCCCTCATTCCCAAACGAGCACCGGCCATCTGGAAACTCATTCGCGTTCGAGTGCTCGGCTCGGCAAACACCAGCGCAAGAACTGAATTGTGCATGCGCTCAGGGTTCTTCAGGCAATGAGTGACTTTTCCAGTTTTTTGAAATTCATGTTTGAACAGACGAGCGCTTTCAAAAAGCTCTTGAATCTGGCTCTCAGAAAGTTGGTCAGAACTAATGAAGGCTTGGTCGCGTCTAGGCATCGCCGAAGAGTATACCGGGCGGCCTTTGGGAGTCAATCGACTCTGCGCAGTAGTCGGTTCCACCTAATCTCAGGCCAGTCGCGTAATTCAGCGCCTTCATACCAGTCGAGTGACAACCAAACTCGCACGATTCGAGACTCCAGTTGGGACTGCGCAATGGGGCCCCAAGTCCTTGAGTCTTTGAGGTCGTCTCGGCGGTCATTCAGAACGTAAACCTTGCCGGGAGCCACAACGATTGGCTCTCGCATCATAGTCGGCTCCTCTTCAGCTGCCATAACTAGCCACTTCTTTTGCCCAAGAGCCTCGGCATTCCACTTTGGGCTAACTCGGGCCTTGAGAAGCGAATCTCCATTGAGCCAGATTTGACCCTCGCGAATTTCGATTCGGTCACCCGGCAGACCAATCACTCTTTTGATACAGATTTGTGCCGCGGACTGATCGCAGCTAAATGCCAAAATGTCGCCTCGTGCATAAGTCGCAAGACGAGTCTTGAAACCCACCAAAAAGTCTCCAGGCCAAATCGCGGGCACCATAGAGTTTCCCGACATGACAAATGAAGATACAAGTAAAACGCGAATCGCAACCGCAATGAGGACGACCAGACCTAAAGACTGAAGTGTATAGGCCCAAAAAAGGCCCCAGCCCGCCCTCCGAGCTTCACTTGAGCTCATGAAAAAATCGACCCCACCTCAGCTGCAAGGGGTTACACAAGAACGGTAAATAGGGCAATGTACTCTCGCAACTTAGCCACACAAATAAAGCTTTTCCTAAGAGATTTTCACGCGGCAATGAACCCCAATACCTACTGTCTTTCGAATTGTCCCGGTTATCACCCATTACAAAATACTGATTCTCTGGAACCGTAAAAGGTCGATCAAAAAACCGAGGCGCTCCCCGGGTCAACATCGCCCGATGAGTCACTCCGAGAAGCTGCTCTTCGTAGAAGCGATACTCCGAAAAGTCGCCGCCCACATCTGCCGCACTAACCGAGTAATAAGGAGCCTGATTGTCTTGATCAGAATTGATTTCGAGATCTCGATGCTCAAGTGTTTCTCCGTTGACCTTCACGAAGCCATCTTGATCCACTTCAATCTGATCTCCAGGGAGACCCACCACCCGCTTGATCATGAAGTAACCTGAATCTTCGACCGAACGAAAAACGACGATGTCTCCACGCTTTGGCCCCGCCCGTTCAACCAACCAACTTTTAGTAAATGGCAGGCGAATACCGTAGGCAAATTTGCTCACGAGAATGTGATCATGAATCAGCAGTGTTGGAATCATGCTCCCCGATGGGATGACGTAAGGCTCAAATAGTAACCAGCGAAACGACAATATCGCGAGCACGGCAAAGGTAAATGAACCCATGCCCTCGCCAAATTTGGCCTTTTTCTTTTTACCCGGATTCGACTCTTTGGATGTGTTCTGCTCAGACGATTCACTCATGACTTATATGACCTTTCCCGCGCAAAAGTAGGCAACAGGGCCTCTATTCCAAAACGTGAAAAATTCGACCCCACCGAATTGAGAGAGGATCGCATAAAAAACTCAAAGTCGGCAATGTCCTTTCACAGCTCAACCAAACAAACGAAGCCCGGCCAATGAGATGCTCGCGGTGAACAAATTGAGAGCCCTCTAGCCAAATGCGGCTGTCTTCTGAGTTGTCTCGGTTATCGCCCAACACAAAATAACGCGATGCTGGAACCGTCATCGGCCCCACTGTCGGTGCGGCCGAATCCTTGCGAACGAGCACAGAGTAATTATTTTTACCTAGAGTTTCTTCCCAATGAACATAAAGAGCGCGCCCCCCCGCTTCAATGTCTCCAGGAAAATCACTGTCATGAAGCCAATCCCAGTCGCTGCGCCTACTTTGCGGCACAGATTTTTCAACGAGCCTGCCATTGACATACACATTGCCCGACTCTACTAAAACTTGGTCTCCGGGAACACCAATGACCCTCTTGATGTAATACTTGTTGGTTGCGCTCGGAAGGCGAAAAAGAATCATTTCGCCGCGCTCGGGACCCGCCCTTTGAATGAGCCATTTGTCGCTAAATGGAGCACGAACACCATAGGCCAATTTATTTACGAAGATAAAATCGTTGACTAAAAGACTCGGCAACATGCTCGGCGATGGAATGACGTAAGACTCAATAAAGAACCAACGCACAGTCAACGCCAGCCCAACCGCCAATGCAAATGAACCTGGCCCCTCGGTCCAAAAGCGCATTCGATTGGGCCTCACTAATCGTCCACCTTGAGAATCGCCAAAAAGGCCTCTTGCGGAACTTCCACTCGGCCAATCGATTTCATGCGTTTTTTACCCTCTTTTTGCTTTTCTAAAAGCTTTCTTTTTCTCGAAATATCACCACCGTAACATTTAGCCGTGACGTCTTTTCGAAGCGCACCCAAAGTTTCACGCGCTACAATCTTGGCGCCAATCGCCGCCTGAATGGCGATTTGATACTGCTGCCTGGGGATAAGTTCTTTTAGTTTTGCCGCTAAGGCGCGCCCTCTCGTGGTGGCCTTGGAGCGGTGGACTATGATCGAGAGCGCGTCTACAGGCTCAGCGTTAATCAAAATATCCATGCGCACAAGATCGCCTGGCGTAAACTCCAGCAACTCGTATTCCATTGAGGCGTAACCTTTAGAGATGGATTTCAATTTGTCATAGAAATCCATCACCATTTCGTTCAACGGAAGGCGGTACTCAATAATGACCTTAGAGTCTGAGATATACTCCATCTTAATTTGAACGCCCCGGCGATCTTCGCAAAGTTTAAGCAGTCCACCGATATATTCAGAAGGCGTGTGCAGAGTCAGCTTCACATAGGGCTCTTCAATTTTTTCAATCTCAGTGACCGCAGGCAACTTCGAGGGATTTTCGAGCTCGATCACTCGGCCATCTGTGCACGTCACTCGGTAGACGACTGTTGGCGCCGTGGTGATCAAATTCAAATTAAACTCACGCTCCAATCGCTCCTGCACGATCTCCATATGCAAAAGCCCCAAAAACCCACAGCGAAAACCAAAGCCAAGTGCCGCCGAGGCTTCAGGCTCATAGCTCAAACTGGAATCATTCAACGTGAGTTTTTCTAGAGCTTCTTTAAAATCTTCAAAATCAGAGGCTTCGACCGGAAAAATACCCGAGAAAACCATCGGCTTGATTTTTTGAAATCCTGGAAGCGGCGAAAGCGCTGGTTTTTTTGCATCCGTAACGGTGTCGCCGACTTTGACGTCACGAATGTCTTTCATCCCGCAGATGATAAAGCCCACTTCTCCGGCCTCTAACTGCTCAAGATTGGTGGCATAGGGTGAAAAAACTCCGAGCTTCAAAACTTCGTAGTCTTTGTCGGTCGCCATAAACTTAATCATGTCGCCCGTCTTCACGACGCCATCCATCAAGCGAACCAGCGTAACCACGCCTTGATAGGGGTCAAACCAACAATCAAATATGAGGGCCCTGAGCGTTTTGGATCGATCTGCATCGGGCGCTGGAATTTTCGCCACGATCGCTTCTAAAATTTCATCGATGCCCTTAAGTTCCTTGGCGCTGGCCAAGATGGCCTGACTGGCATCGAGCCCAATGGCGTCTTGAATTTGGCGTTTAACTCCTTCGGGGTCAGCTGCCGGTAAATCAATTTTATTTAATACAGGAATTATTTCAAGATCGTTGTCGAGTGCCAAATAGACATTGGCCAAAGTTTGAGCTTCAACACCTTGCGCGGCATCCACCACTAAGATGGCACCTTCGCACGCCGCAAGCGAGCGCGACACTTCATAAGAAAAATCAACGTGCCCGGGCGTGTCGATCAAATTCATCTGATAGGTATTTCCATCGCGAGCCGTGTAAAGCAATCGAACCGTTTGAGCTTTGATCGTGATCCCACGCTCCCGCTCGAGGTCCATATTGTCTAAAAATTGAGTGCGCTTTTCGCGATCAGAGACGGTTTTTGTAACCGAAAGAAGGCAATCCGCTAGAGTGGATTTGCCATGATCAAGATGCGCAATTATAGAGAATTTTCGATTGTATTGAGGAAGCATAGGCACCATCCCTACCATAGGTTAGGGATGGTGGCTCCATCAATTTCTTACATACGCTTAAGTGTATTAACCGCGTCTTTTACGGCTTCAACTTTATCTAGGCGCTCCCAAGTCAACTCGGGAATGTCGCGGCCAAAGTGTCCATAGTTGCAAGTCTTACGAAACTTTGGCTTGAGAAGGTCAAACTGCTCAACAATGGCGGCAGGCTTAAGGCTCCACACTTTACTAACGGCTTTCGAGAGCACTTCTGATCCGACGCTTGAAGTTCCAAAATCATTCACATTGATGCTTACAGGCTCCGCTACACCAATGGCATAGGCCAATTGCACCAAACAGCGATCCGTCAAACCGGAAGCCACCAAATTCTTAGCCACATGGCGAGCCGCATAGGCTGCAGAACGATCCACTTTTGAGGGATCCTTCCCCGAGAAGGCTCCGCCCCCATGGGCGCCATGGCCGCCATACGTGTCGACGATGATTTTTCGGCCAGTCAAACCACAATCGCCCATAGGTCCACCAACGACAAATCGGCCAGTTGGATTGATGTGAAATTTGGTGTCTTTGTCGACCCACTGAGAAGGAATGGCTTGAGTCACAAGAGTGTCGATAATGAAATCTTTGATTTCTTTTTGGCTGACGTCAGCTGTGTGTTGAGTCGACAAAACAATCGTGTCAATTCGGCTTACTTTTCCATCTTTGTACTCAACGGTGACCTGACTCTTCGAGTCGGGGCGCAGAAACTTAACCAGACCTTTTTTTCGCATGGCCGCTAAGTCTGACACCAAGCGATGAGCCATATTGATGGATAGCGGCATAAACTCAGGAGTCTCGTTACACGCGTACCCAAACATAAGACCTTGATCGCCCGCACCTTGATCCGCTGCATCTACACCCATTGCAATGTCAGGGCTTTGCTTTCCGAGCGCTGAAAGAACGGCACACGATTTGTAGTCAAAACCCATCTCACTGTCGTCATAACCGACGTCTTTGACGACCTCGCGAACTACTTTTTGATAGTCCACGGTTCCTTTTGAAGTGATCTCACCGGCCAAAGCGACAAAGCCAGTTGAAACCATCGTTTCACAAGCCACTCGAGACCTAGGATCTTGAGCTAAAAAGGCATCAAGCACCGCGTCGCTAATTTGATCGGCTAATTTATCGGGATGCCCCTCTGACACCGATTCACTCGTAAACAAATAATTCTGCATAGATGTCCCCTTTTTCCTGGTTCTCTTGTTCCGTGAAATACGCTTTTTTAATGGTTTCAACGTGTCTTCAGGATTTAGCCGGGAGAGGGGCAGTGGTCAACTGACTTTCTTAATTTGAGCTTTCTTCTTCTCAAGCTGCCGACCCATTTTTTGGATGGCCAAATCGACTCCGCCAAAAAAATTATCAGTTTTGACCGTGCAGTGAAAATCGGCCCTGAGGCCTCGAACGTGAATATCAATTCGACACATAGATCGTTCCATTGAGAACGTCACTTCGGCTTTTATCGGTTTACCTTCGAATCGCGCCAGGCGCGGAATACGCTCCAGAGTGTATTGTTCCAATTCAACCGAGGGCTGTATTTGTCTGAAACGAAAGGAAACGTCCATAGACTTTCATCGGCTGGTCCCTGGACAAATTCAAGACCCAAATCAAAACATTTTTTTGCGCTTACTCGATGGCAAAATCTTAAGTACATCCCGGTACTTTGCAACTGTTCGGCGCGCAATTTGAATTCCGTCTGTCTTAAGAAGTTCGACAATTTTTTGATCGGAAAGCGGATTTTTGGGATCCTCTTCGCCAACCAGATTTTTGATCTTCAACTTCACAGATTCGCTCGCAAGGGAGTCACCATCGGTTTTTGAAATTCCCGAATTGAAAAAATACTTGAGCTCGAAAATGCCCCGTGGCGTGTGCACATATTTGTTGGTCGTCACCCGGCTTACGGTCGATTCGTGCATGCCGATGTCGGCCGCGATGTCTCGCAGAATCATGGGCTTAATAAACCCGGGGCCTTTTTCAAAAAAGTCCGTTTGGTGCTTCACAATGCTCTCGGTGACCTTGTAAATAGTGCGCTGGCGCTGATGGATCGACTTAATCAACCAAACGGCAGACCTCAGCTTATCTTGAATGTAGTCTTGGGCGTTTCCTTCTTTTTTGGTTTCCCCTTTTAGAATGCTCTTATAAAGATTTGAAATTCTTAAGCGAGGTAGTCCATCCTCATTCAGGGCCACCATGTACTCTTCGCCCACTTTATAAACATAGACATCTGGAGTCACAAATTGCGTGTCACTAGGCGCATAACTGCGCCCGGGCTTTGGATCCATGGCGAAGATAATCTTGCACATCTCGATCACATCTTCCATTTCCAAGTTCATGGCCTTGGCAATGCCGGTGTAATTCTTTTTTTCCAAATCCTTAATGTGATTGGAGATAAGATGAACTAAGTCGTTTGTGTCTTCTTCGATGTGCTTGGCCTGAATCAGCAAGCACTCTTTGAGATCGCGCGCTCCCACACCCGCCGGATCAAATTCGTGCATAAAAGGCATCATTTCTTCTAGCTCTACGGGGTCGATCTCTTCTTCTTTTGCAATTTCGCCGATGGGTGTTTTGATATAACCATCTTCGTCGACATATGAAATCAAGACCGCCAAAAGAGTCTCTTCTTCTTCGTTGAATCCGCCCAGCCCCACTTGCCACATCAAATGATCATGCAGAGACATCGAAGTTGAAATGATGTTCTCATAGTTCATGATCTCGTCGGTTCCACCCATTGACCCCTGAGGAGGCTTATAAGTGGTGTCGACGTAATTTTCCCATTCAAACTCTTCTTGAGCGCGTGGGTCGGCGTCCGTTAGTTTTTCAGCGTCCGTTGAAGTTTCGGCTTGTGAGGTCTCTTTGCGCGCCTCATCGTCGGTCGTGTCTTGAACCTCTTCGAGAACGGGGTTTTCATCCAGCTCTTTGCGAATAGCGCCCTCAAGCTCGAGCCTCG
>JBGSQJ010000220.1:0-10547 GCA_041738165.1 Bdellovibrionales bacterium | reverse complement strand
AACACTTTTAAAGCCACCGCTAAGCCCGTTTTAGTGGGTACAGCGGTTATCGGTGCGACGACGATGATCTTTTCAATTATCTTGATGCTTAACTTGAAGTTAGATCTTTTGGACCCAAGGGTGACTCTTGGTTTAATCATGGGCGGTGCCGTGATCTATTGGTTCACTGGGGCTTCGATTCAAGCGGTGACAACAGGTGCTTATCGCGCGGTTGAATACATCAAGAAGAACATCAACCTTGATTCGCAAGAGCGGGCTTCGGTTGAGAAATCCAAAGAAGTGGTGAAGATTTGCACCCAGTACGCACAAAATGGAATGCTCAATATTTTTGGTGTTTTGTTTTCTTTCACACTGGCATTTGCGTGTTTTGACCCCACCTTCTTCGCTAGCTATTTGATCTCAATTGCGGTCTTTGGATTGTTTCAAGCCATGTTTATGGCCAATGCAGGTGGTGCTTGGGACAACGCCAAAAAGTATGTCGAAGTTGATCTTCGTGAAAAAGGTACGCCCCTTCATGAGGCCACAGTTGTTGGTGACACTGTAGGTGACCCCTTCAAAGATACGTCTAGCGTAGCGTTGAATCCGATCATCAAGTTCACAACCTTGTTTGGACTACTTGCGGTCGAAATCGCGGTTGAGGCTCAAGATGTCGCCAAATGGATTGGGATTGGTCTATTCTTGGTCGGTCTTGTGTTTGTGTACCGTTCGTTTTACTGCATGCGAATTAAAAATTAAGAAAATCAAAAAAGGATCAAATTTTATCGAAGCGGCGCTTGGCAAGTTCTTGCCGATGGGGCCGCTTCGATTTTGAGCCGATTCGTTTGTGATGATCGCAGTTTTTAGAGCAGGTGTCGTGCCCTTGCGTTTGGCAAGGAGAACAAATGATCGCGCTTGAGTGACACTGAGCGCACTCGATTTTCAAATCGCCGGGCTGACCACAATGTGCGCATAGGCGATATCTCTCAGACGGTTTAAGATCTTGGTCAACGGCCACTCGGTAATCAAAAACAAAGCATTCGCCTTCAAAGCCTTCTCGTGGGTGCTCTTCAATGTATTTTAAAATGCCGCCTTTGAGCTGGTAGACCTTCTCGAATCCTTGGCTATGCATTTCGACGATCGCTTTTTCACAGCGAATCCCGCCTGTACAATAAATCAAAACTTTTTTGGATTTATCGATCTGAGCGTTTTTCAGGGCTTGGGGGAAGTGCTTGAAATCTTCAATGCCAAAGTGGGTGGCGTTTTTGAAGTGTCCCACATCGTACTCATAGTCGTTTCGTGTGTCTAAAACCACCACATCCGGATCGTGAAGCGCTTTGTGCCACTCGTCTGTTGAAAGGTGAGTCTCGTCATGGATTTCAGGGATTAGGCCAGGAGCCCCCATGGTGACGATTTCATCTTTAATTTTGAGTTTGAAATTGGGAAACGGCTCTTTGTCGGCCCACGAGTCTTTAAAGACAGATAGGGGCGCCTGTATTTGAAGCGAGAGCAGATCTTTAAATTTCTGAATCGTAGGCTCAGATCCACTTACGGTGAAATTGATACCTTCTTGGCCGATGAGCACAAGCCCTCTAATATCCTTATGGTGAGCCGCAAATTCTGCGATCGCACGATAAAGCCCGTCGATCTCGCTCTTGGACTGACTAAAAAAGCTATAAGAGGTGGTGATTAAAAACTTGCTAATGGCGTAACTCCTAAGCCTCTGGCTTTCGCATCATTTTGCGAACCTCATCGGCGTGTTCAATCTCTTGCCTAACAAATTCTCGCGCCATTTCTTCAAGTGCAATGTCACCTAAATCAGTCGCCAACACGGTGAGCTTCTTGTAAAGCACGATGGCTTCTTCTTCAAACTTCAAACTCTCTTCGAGAAGTTGCTGGATCGTATGCAGATTAGTCTCCATGACAGCTGCCGATGCGACGGGGGGGTGGCCGCCAAGGCTTGTGATTTTTTCGCCAATTGTTGTGGCGTGGTCCATGGCTTCTTTGGCATTGTCACGAAACCAAGCCTGTATGGGGATTCGGTTGTAACCCATAATCATAAACGAATAGTGGAGGTAGCGATTGATTCCTGCCATTTCGGCTTTGTAAATTTCGCCAAGTAAGTCAATTACGGGTTTATTCTGATATGATTTTTCGTGTGTACTCATCGTTGAGCGCCTAACTGATTGGGGTTGGGCATTACTCTCTCCAATAGTGGCAAGTGTAACCGCCTGGATTCATTTTTAAGTAGTCCTGATGCTCAGCTTCGGCTGAATAAAATCTCTCGAGTTGTTCTATTTTTGTGCTCACAGGTCTAGAAAACCGGCCAGAGCCTTGAACTTTTTCGATGGCTTTTTTTGCCACCTGAGCTTGATTCTCATCTCGAACAAAAATGGCAGATCGATACTGTGTTCCGATGTCGTTGCCCTGTCGATTCAAGGTGGTGGGGTCATGAAGCTTAAAGAAGAGCTCGAATATTTGCTCAAGAGAAATTTTGCGGGGGTCGAATTCAACTTCAACCGCCTCGGCGTGCCCCGATTGACCGGTTTTGACGGTGCTATAGGTTGGATTTGGGGTTTGGCCACCGCAATATCCAACTTCCGTATCGAGCACGCCCGGAACCTTGCGGATCAGGTCTTCCACTCCCCAAAAGCAGCCGGCTGCCAATACTATGGTTTCAGAATTCATGCCTCGAGAGACTAGTGGCTCACGGCGCCAGAATCAAGTTTTGCGTGTGAATTGGCCGCAATTGACGGCTAATTTTTAGGCGGGATTTTGTAAATCAGATAAGAGGCATCGTCCTCTGAGACAATCTGCCACTCTTTAAGAGGCGAGAGCAGCTCGTAAAAGCGTCGATAAGACGTGTTTTTGTCGATCAACAGCATTGTCCAGTCGTACTTTTTAGCGAGTTCTAAAAAACGCTCCCGTGACCTAAACACCCCAATCACATCGTTCAAGTAAAAATCCGAGTTGGTCACAAAGCCATGGTGAAAAACGGGACCACCGGATTGCCAAGAGATGTAATTGCCAAAATCATGAATCGCGAAGAGGCGGCCCGGAATTCGATTGGCGCGCCAAAACTCGTAAGTTTTAAATGGGAAAAAACGCGAGTCGAACTCAAGCTGAGGCTTTCGATGTCCCGAAGATGAGTAGTACCCAAGCGTTAGGTTCTTGACCGTTATGCCTACCAAAATGGCGCCAATGGGGATTTGAATCCAGCGTTTTTCTAGGTTCACTTTAGGCAGCCGGGCTGCATTCTTCGTTGCGACCAATAATCCAAATGCGGCCCACGGGATAAAGCGAACATAATAAAGCCCAGAGGCTATGCAAAAAAGTGAAACCGTCCAAACCCAAAATGAGCGTACCCGGTTCACCGCGAGCAGAGTTAGACTCAGACCAGACAAAACAAAATAGGCGATCACCTCGGGGGCCGATCTGAAAGTGGCCGAATAAGATGAAAACCACTCAAAGTTGTAGCCGCGAAATGCGGCGGCCTCATGGGCAGAAAATGCAAAGGGATACAAAAACCCTCTAAGGCCAAGCGGGTGCAAAAAGGCGAGCGGCACGAGGCAAAGCAGCCAAACCGTTTGGCGAGCGGGCATTGCTCGATCTATAAGAATTCGGCTCAACACCCAAAGAGCTAGCAGGGCTAGACCCACTGGATAGCCTGCGTGAAGCTGAATCCAAATCGCAAAGAGAACCCAAATTTTGACGACTAGTTTTTTATTGAGAGCCGAGGAATTTGAGAGCCAATATATGAGCGCTACGGTGAAGACATCAGAAAATAGCGATCCACGCTCGATAAATCGAAAAGACGCGGCGATTGTGGCCAATACAAAGAGCGCAATCCACACTGGGTTTTTGTTTTGATCCCTTGATGGAGATTTAAGCACAATGAATAGTCCCCACGCCCACACAAAAGCCTTGAGCAAGATGATCCCTGCCGCGCCCGCGAACTTATAGGCTTGGTCAAATATCAAAATGCTCAGATACTGGTGGGACCAATGGAGTTCGGCTCCACTCAACGAATACAGATAGGGATCCACAGCGTCCCATTTGCCGTTGGCCCATAGATCTCGAACGATTGCGAAGTACATGAGCACATCTGCAGATTGCACGGCGAATAAACAAAACGAGGTGGCAAATGCCAGCAAAATCCAGCCAAAAACTAGGTTGGTCCTCATGCCATTAAGCATTGAAGGTGTGCTTGCCGATGTCAATTGACTGTGGTCGAATGGGAGCTCATGGCAGAGGATTATCAGGGTAATCGGACGGTTAGCCCGCTCGATATGGCATTTGCAGGTTGGGGCGAGGTTCAAACCATTGAGGATTTGGAGCCGAGCTCCAAGGCCTCTGTAGAGCACCTTGACCAAGAAAAAAAGCACTTTTTATCTGAGTGGCCGGCAACTGCAATTTGCGGCAATGATATCACATCTAGTTGCCTTTACGTTTCGGCGTTGGCGATTGCCGTGTCTGGGATTTATGCCCCGCTTGCTCTGATTATGGTGAGTTTGACGCTGTATTTGTTTCGGCGGATCTACGCTGAGGTCGGCTCGGCACTTCCACTTAACGGCGGCACTTACACGCTTTTGCTCAATACCACATCGAAAAAAATGGCAGCGGGGGCGGCCTGCCTAACTATATTGTCGTACATCGCAACGGCAGTTATTAGTGCGAACGAAGCGATTCACTATTTGAGTTCGATCATTCCGTCTCTGCCCATAGGGCTTGCGACATTGGGTCTTTTGCTGAGCTTTGCGATTTTGAATGCTTTTGGTGTGCAGGAATCTTCTAAGGTCGCGCTTGGCATATTTATTTTTCACATCAGCACTCTTTCGGTGTTGGCGATTTTTGGAATTTGGGCTTTCGTCAGCGAACCCAGTGAAACTTTTCAGCGGATGGGGGAGCATCAAACGAACAGCCCCTGGTACTGGGCCTTGGCAAAAGGCTACTTTGTGTCGTTGCTCGGCATAAGTGGGTTTGAGAGTTCGGCCAATTTTATCGAAGAGCAAAAGCCAGGGGTTTTTGACAAAACCTTGCGCAATATGTGGCTGGCTATCACCTGTATCAATCCCACCATTTGCATTTTAGCGCTTGGACTATTGAGCGCATCGGCCGTGGCCACCGACAAGGCGAATCTGTTGGCAAAATTGGGCAGTGAAGCGGTTCACCCCTGGTTTGGTTATTGGATTGCGGTGAATGCTTTTTTGGTTCTCTCGGGCGCGGTGCTCACTAGCTATGTGGGAGTCACAGGTTTGGCGCGGCGAATGGCGCTCGATCGGTGCTTGCCTAGGTTCCTACTTAAAGAGAGCGTCAAGCGAAAGACCAATCATTTTATTATTTTTGGTTTCTTTGGGGTTTGTGTTTCGATCTATGCCATTACCGGTGGGCATACCGAAAGATTGGCGGGTGTTTACACTCTTTCATTTTTGTCGGTGATGTTTTTGTTTGCGCTCGGAAATGCTTTGCTCAAGGTGAAGAGAGAAAAATTGCCTCGAGTGGTGCGGGCGCACTGGGGCTCTGTTTTACTAGGAGCATTTTTAGTCGGAGTTGGTCTTTTAGGCAATTTAATTGAGAGCCCTGAAGGTGCACGAATTTTCATGGCTTACTATATTGTGACATTTGGCATCGTGTTGTTCTTGCTTCTAAGAACGGCGCTACTACGATTTTTGGCCAATTCGGTTCAATACTCCGTCGGATTGCTTCCTGGTGCGAAAATCAAGCTCGGCCGAGTTATCATGGAATGGATTGACGTTTTAAATTCGGTGCAAACGATTTACTTTTCAAAAGGCGACAATCTCTCGACGCTCAATCAAGCGGCGCAGTATGTATTGAGAAATGAACAAACAAAATGGATGAAAATCGTACATGTTTTTACCGACGAGGCCACGATTCCGCCATCGCTATGGTACCAAGCGCGTGTGATCGATGAGATCTATCCGAATCTGCGCGTGGATCTGGTGTTGATCAAAGGTCAATTTTCACCCCGCTTGGTCGACGCCATTTCACGTCGAATGGGAATAGAGAAAAATCAAATGTTTATTGGAACTCCAGGTGATCGCTTTCCGCATAGAATCGAAGCGCTGGGCGGAGTTCGGGTAATTATTTAGTAGTCGTTGATCTGCAGTACGGACATTGCTATTTTGGCCCAATGATTAAAAACAGCCTTGTATGGTTTTTATTAGTAATTCTAGGGGCGGGTTCTGCTCGGGGATTTTGCGATACCAAAATCGTCTATGGCATCACCAGCCGCATCTTGTCTTTAGATCCATTCACTTTGTCTGGGATAGACTCCTACACTGTGACGGGCTTTGCCGTTGAGCCCCTAGCCCGGGTCGATGCCATTAATGGTGGATTGAGACCTTGGCTTGCCGAAAAATGGAAGATAGACAAAAAGACAAAATCGATAACAGTGTTACTGCGAAATGGCGTTGATTTTCATAATTCTCAGCCTCTCACAAGCGAAGATGTTTTGTTCACATGGAAGGCCTATAATGATCCGAAATTTAAGGGCGCCATTTGGCAGCCGATGTGGAAGGACATTGAGAGCATAGAGGTCATAGACTCTCTGAATTTTAGAATTGTCTTTGGAAAGCTCAGTTATCAAGGTTTTCTAAACGTGATGACGGCCCTTCGGATTTTACCTCAGTCTAGTTACAAACTTCAGAGTCAAAAAAAATGGACCACGCAATTGGTCGGTTCTGGCCCTTTTCAGATTGAGCAGTTTCGCCAAGGTCAGTCGCTACTGGCTAAACCCTTTTTGAGATGGTGGGGCTGGAAAGCGTTTGATTTAACTCCTGGTCCGAAAATATTGGTTAAGTCAATCAGCGATGCCAAAATGGCGAAGCAACTTTTGCTTAAAAAGCAGCTCGATATTTTTAAAATTCCAAGTGATGAAGCCTTGTCTGATCAGTTAGCACAGCCTTTTGATTCAACGTTTAGTCGTGGATTTTCAATTGCGATCAATATGAGAAATAAATACTTGAGCGATTCACGGGTGCGAAAGGCTTTGCTGCTGCTTTGGAATCGTGAAGCCCTCAATGAAAAGGTGTATCAAGGAAAAATGGCCCTGTCGGTGGACGGTTTTTCAAATATTTCTCCGAGTTATCCGACGGCTGCGCCGGTAGAGCACGATTTGAAAAAAGCGATGGGACTTCTTAAGAGTGCGGGGTTTGATTCAGACAAACCATTGAAGTTGAAAATTCTGACCTCGGCAGAATCAAGAAGGTGGGTCGAGCTCTATCAATCAGACGCTGCCAAAGTGGGAGTTGAAATTTCGATAGAGTCGGTCATCGACGAGGGGACTTGGTGGAAGGTCATGCACGACGGCAAGTACGAACTTGCGGCCTCAAATGGCTCAATGGCGGATCTGCCAAGCAAGTCTGTTTGGCACTCAGAGGGTTTTTATAACAACTCGGGGCTCAAAGATAAGAAGCTAGATAAGATGCTAGAGGTTCTCGATTTGGAGTTTGACCCTAAAGAGAGAGCCAAGCTTATAACGAAAGCCATTTTGCGAATTCGCGAAATTCAGCCCGAAGTCCCGGGACTATCGACAACCAAAGCGTATTATTATCTAGGGCCGGGAGTCACGTTTGATAGTCAAAGGCCTCTCGAGGCTTGGTATTGGCAAAAATCGCTTTGAGCGCTTAAACAATCTCAATGAGGTTCTTTAAAAGAAATACTGCAGCGAAAGATCGGTGGTGTTGCCCTCGGCCTTCTTTGCTAGCAAGCGCACCCACTTCTGGGTGAGATTCACCGTCCAATTTTTCGCCAGGGTCAAACGCCCTTGGGATTCTGTACTGATAAATTTGAGCTGTTTAGAGTTTTCAAGCGGGGCATCTCCAAAAACCAGGTTCGTGTACCATTTGAATCTGTTAAAGCGCAGAAGAACTCCAAGCTCTGGCCCGACTTCAAGATGACCTTGGGGGAGGTTGCGGCCAAAATTATTGTCGGCGGCGGCAAAAAGGTAAAGAGAATGCTGGCCGAGACCGAGGGCATAGCCATAGGCGCCGCCCGTGCGAACAAACAAATCGGATTGCGAATGAGTGTAGAGATTTTCGAGAGCCTGAACGCGAACGCGCCATGAACCCTTGGGGTCGAAGCGATGAATATTTTGAATGTTAAGAGCTTGAGCCAGCGTGACTTCAGAGATCCAGATTCCGTCTTGATCAAACTTGGTTTTGATTTTAAACGCCTCGAGTGCTGAGTTTGGCATAAAGCCGGCCTCGGGGTCGACGATCCCGTGAATGCCAATTCGGTAACCTAGAGAGCCTGACATGGAACCTGTGGTTTCGGCGGCGCCAAAGTAGAGAGTTTGATAATCAGTACCGAGGTGTGGGGCGTTTAGCTCGGAGTCTTCCAAAGTCATTTTCAAGGGGGGCATGTCGCTTTTGGATTGGGCGATGTAGGCGCTACGTTCGATGTTTTTTAGCTCCTCTGGCACTTGGCCTTTGTTTTGATCGCTTTCATATGACGCGTACTCAATCACGAGTTCGCTGATTCTGCCCTGGAGAGCCTTCGGCTCGGCCTTTTTTTCACGAACGGCCCGGTAAAAGCCATCTCGCTCGGGTTTAGAGGATCGTTTGAGTTTTTGCGCCATCACTTTAAAATGTGAGGGGATGGCGGACGCTTCTCCAAGCCGGCCGATTTGGTTTAGCCTTTTGATCACTTCGACGGGATGAACATAAAGGGGAAGTGAGAACCCATTTCGCATTTCGGGTATGACCACCGAGAGAGTTCTTAAAATCACTCCTGCACAGTTCTCATCAAAAAAGTAGTACTCAAAATCGGCTAGGTGAACGAGCTCCCACAAGTGGCGCAGCAATGAGTCGAGTTCATCTGGGCTGAGTTTGATTATGTAATGCCAGAGGTCTCGATTTTCGATCCCGCTATATTGATGCAAACGACGATAGTAGGGCAGCACAGTGTAATCGCCGACGTAGCCGCCGCCGACTCCGTTCAAAACATAACTAAAAGCATTCTCATCGGATGGAATGTCGGCGGCATAGTTGAAGGTCATCCAAAGGCCTTCGGTTTGAGTGGGTGAGGGTAGTAGCAAAAAAGCGTGGCCAAACACAGAGGCTGGATTAGAAATATACTGCGAGGCATAAACAAAGCGCATTTCATATGGTGAATAAGATTTCGTCCACTGCTCAAGTTTTAAGCATTCGACTGGCGCGGGAAGTTCGAACATTGATTTTAAAATTTTATAGCGAAGCGGCCAGCGGCACTGTGCATGAAGGTCGTGGGTAGGTTCAATCTTGCGCAGAGCTTTTAGAGTGCCTTCAAGCTCCGCTCTCGGGTCGGTTGGCCCAAGCTTGGGTTCAGCGAAGTAAAGTGGATTGACGACCATGCTTCGGCCCTTAGGCGCATAAAGAACGTGCCGCCATTCCAGGCTCTTAGAATAAGTCAGAATCTTGTCTGACTCGGTCGTATCGGCTGCAGCGCTCTGCAGAGTCAAAAGCAAAATCAGTGTCAAAAAAGTCATAGTCTGGTTTTGAGTTCATCAAATGCACTTGTCAACTTGACAATATAGGGGGTTCGTCGATTTCATGAAGTAGCAACACTAATATTTAAGGGGTGATCCAATGAGATTTGTTCTCTCAGCTTTGTTCTTAGCGATGTTAGCGCCGGCTGCAAATGCCAACATGTATGGCTGTGCAAAGATGATTTTTAAAGACGGTTGGCTGCGCAAGTACGAATACAAAGGCGAAACTTGGGGTGCGGCAACTAAAAAGGGCGGCATATTGAGCTCGACCGTGGGATCTAGCATAGAGACGACCACTTCAAGCGTTGATCCTGGGGTAAGCACGGGTCAGTATATGTCTGTGACTCAATACTCTTCGAGCTGGGGCGAGTGCAGTATGCTGGATTATCACATCACTCGAAACACTCGCGACGGTTATATTGAGCAAAATATGCCCGAAATCAAAAAGCAGCTCGCATTTGGCGAGGGTATGCACGTGGACTCTTTGGCCTTCTTGTCTGGCTGCAAGCAAATAGATCGAGCGAGTTGGACAAAGGCACTTAAAGATCACACAGTTGAGTTTTATGATTCGAACTCAAAAGCTGAATTCTCAGGTGTTTTGGACCGCGTGATCAATCAAAACAGCGCTTTGAAATCAGCTTGCTATTTGCCTGAGCTTTCATAAGATTTTTATTTCTTGATTTTCATTTCATGGCACTCGGTTCGCCCTAATCATAGAGCCGGGTGTCAGACATTTAAGGAGAACCCATGTCTGAAGACATCAAAGCCGAACTCGAAAGACTGCGCAAAGAAAACGAAGCGCTCAAAAAGAAGCCCGAGCGTGGCACGTTGTCGATGAAGGTGAGCGAAAAAGGCGCGCTCTCTATTTATGGCATGGGCCGATTTCCGGTGACTCTTTACAAAGAGCAATGGCTAAAGCTTTTAGATATCTCTGATCAAATCCGGCAGTTCATTGAAGACAACGATGCTCGGCTGAAAACAAAAGAGTGAGATAGTCTTTAAAATCCGATATTGAGTACGGGAAACGCGGGCAGCCAGTTGGCCGAGGCGAAGTTCATAAGACCCAGTTGCATGCCGTGTAGGT
>JBGSQJ010000437.1:0-1559 GCA_041738165.1 Bdellovibrionales bacterium | reverse complement strand
GGATGGCGTTTGCGCTTACGATAACTCGAACAATCGCTACACAATAACCTTAACAGGATCGGGAGCTGCGAACGCATTTACTGTAACCAACGGCGCTCAAACAATTGGTTATGCTGTGCGATTCTCAGGATCAACTGGCGGATTTGTGGTCATGACAACTGGAGTTTCTCGAAATTTTCGTGCGTCTAACCAAACTCAGAACAACTGCGGCGGCGCTACAAACGCCCAGATCCGAGTAACTTTTACTGCTGCGAACCTCGCTGCAGCAGAAGCTGCTACCTATTCCGGAACTTTGACCGTTCTGATCCAACCTTAACTAAAGATCCTTCGGGCCGTAGGCACGGATGTGAAACTCGACGACGACTTGCTCATGACACGCGTCACATTTCTATTTGAGTGCCAATCTCGATCACTTGATTGGGAGGAATGCGGAAAAAATCCGTCGCACGCTGGGCGTTTCGCGACAAAAATGTAAAGATAAAATCTCGCCAGATACCTATCCCTATTCGCTTTGAAAGCACGACCGTTTCTCTACCCATGTAATAATAAACTTCATCTTTAACGGGAACGCCTTTGAATTTGGCCCATTCAAGCGCATTGGGAACGTTAGGGTTGTCCTTAAATCCGTATTTCACGACCACGAGGAAAACATTGGAACTGATTTTTTTGACGTCGATACGATCTTGCGCTCGCAAGAAGGGAGCGTTGGTCGTCTCAACGGTAAGAATAATAGTAGTCTCATGGATGACGCGATTAAACCGCAAATTCTGAATAAGAGCTGGCGGACTCGATATATGCTGACCAGAGAGGAAAACCCCACAGCCTGGGATGACATGTAAACCGGTATCGCCAATAATTTTCGGTAAATCTTTAATGCCGACCGTTTTGTCGATGAACTTACGACGCAGCATTCGCCGGCCCCGATACCAGGTCGTCATAACCATGAAAATGGAAGCCGCGATAATTAAGGTGACCCAACCACCATCTAAAATCTTGATTGAGTTCGCATAGAGGAAAATGCAATCAACCGCAAAAAATGCCAGGGTGGTCATGATGCACTTGGCTTGGCTCCATCCCCACATTTTACGCATCACAAAGAACATTAAGAACGTGGTAATCATCATAGTGAGCGATACTGCAATGCCGTAGGCAGACGCCAACGCACTAGAAGACTTAAATTCGATAACAATCCAAATGGTGCCGATATAAAGAATCCAATTTACTGAGCTAATATAAATTTGACCCATCTCCTTGGAGGAAGTATGCGTCACAAACATTCGTGGCAGATAGCCAAGATGGATCGCCTGGTTTGTAATAGAAAAAGCCCCTGAAATGAGTGCTTGCGAAGCAATAATCGAAGCCAGCGTTGCTATTATAACTAGTGGAATCAAAAACCAAGCAGGAGCCAAACCAAAAAATGGATGAGTTACAGCTGGCATACGAAGTAACAATGCGCCTTGCCCAAAATAATTCATCGCTAAAGCTGGCAAAACTAAATAAGTCCAAGCATAACGAATGGGACGTCGCCCAAAGTGCCCCATATCGGCATAGAGTGCTTC
>JBGSQJ010000422.1:0-7961 GCA_041738165.1 Bdellovibrionales bacterium | reverse complement strand
TTTATTGATCAGCTTTAGATTCTTTGCCCGGTGTGGTTGAGAGCTATGGAATCACTTTGCCGCCTTCTCGAGTTAAATCGTAAACGAAATCCACGACGCACTTTTTACACTGTGTAATGGGCGAGCCATCAACCGGCTTATTGCAGCCATCCTTGCAGGCCGCAGCCGAATCAAGCGACTGACCCTCGGTGACGCTAGCGTCAGGCGGTAAATCAACTTCATCGGGCAGTTCGGCAACGGCCAAAGCTCCAAAGAGAAGGCACCCTAGCAATCCAAAAACAATTCTGTGAAATTTAGAACCGGCGACCATCTTAAACCTCCTCATAACGGGGTCTCCCCTGTGGCAGGGGCGATGATTTCGAGCAAGTTGTTAAATATGCTCGCCACCTGTATGGCCACTTGCGGGCCCTCGGCACTCTCAACTTTATCAATTTCACCTGAGTCCGTATACTTGACCTGAATAGCTCCCAGCCCTGGACGCGTGACAACTTCAGGTTTGCCGAACTTCGCCTCGTATTGAATCTTAACCGATTTTTTTGACTGATCTTCCATCAAAGCAATGCGCCCTTTGGTGTCGTATTGCAATTTGATGACTTGGCCCTCAGAAGTCGAGGCTTTGACCAGATTGCACTTGCCCACATCATACGCAAATTGCGTTTTTACGACGCGAGCCACTTTGGGTTTAGAAGGCTTCGCCTGACTTGGCTTTCGCTTTGAATTTGACGCCACCTCAAGCGGACTTTCATCGCTGTAATATTGAACAATCACCTGCGAGACTTTGGCACACTTGTTCTTGTATTCGAAAGCCAAAGACCGATCTTTCTCTTTTTTTGTTCGCACCATTCCATTACTGAAATAGCTATAGTCGGTTCTTTGCCCCTCTTGGACGATCGACAAGGGCTTACCAAAGAGCGCGTGATAAACGATATCGGTCAAGTCGCCATTGTTCTCTGTTCGCACTCGGTAAAGATAAATACCAAGTCCATCTGGCCGCTGCCGATGAAAAAATTCGTATTTACTGCGATTAGTGACCTTGGTTCCACATTTCTTAACTACATTGGACCAAAAATGATTCTTTGGGTCGTCTTTGCTGACTTCGTATTGGTAGGTCTCTTCACATCCCTTGGGATTATTAAATGTGAGGACCCAATCTTTGTCTTTATTGTAGGTCAACGCCTTAAACGTTTTGTCTGGTAAATCAATTCTAACCAAGTTGTGAACATCATCGTATTTGTAGACATAGACCGCCTGCTCGGCGTCTTGCGCTCGTACTAAGTTTTCGTCTTTCACTAAATAGCGGGCTAAAAGTTTGCCTGGACCCAGAATCTCAGATATTTTTTTAGTCGACGGATCGTATTTGAAAGTGAGCTTGCGCCCCATATTGTCGACCACGGTCTTAAGAAACTCTTTGTCCCAACTCAGCTTGAGATAGTTTTGATTGCGATCATACATATGAGTCATTTGACCCGATTTGACCTCAAAGAGCTGAAAGGTTCCATCTGTAAGAACGCGCTTATAAGATCCATTTTTGAGCAAAATATGCTCGGCCTCTCGGCCATTCGCCGCATACACCACGCCATCTTTAACCTGGCCCTTGATGTTCATTCTTCGGCCAAACTCTTCGCGCATGAAATCGTTGGTCTTCAGCTCTTTTTTCAAACTTGCAACATAGGCCGAATCGAGGTCAGGGCGCCGCTTTTTTAGCTCAGTTAAAATTTGCTCAATGGTTTGATCCACTTGCGAATTCTTAAAATTTTTCGGCGTGTAAATGATTTCCATTCCGCCGCCGCACTCAGTAAGGCGCAAGTTACCTTCAGCCGTGATGTCAATTTTCGTTTCATAATCCGAACACCAGCCGTAACCAAAAAGACCGTTGAACAGCGAACGTGAGTTGTAGGTCCGCGTAACCCTCAAATCATAGCCGACGCCCGGAACATTCATATCGGTCCAGCTCTCGGTGTAGTTGGCGCTTTTCATATCCACAATGGCCCAGGCCATTGAGGGCAAAACAAGGAGCAATAGCATTGATGCAAGTCGTTTCTTCATACCTTTATAGTAACAATCTTTTTCATGACCACTAAGCCGATTCCTTGCAGAGTCAGCATAAGGGCCAGACAGACCCAACCTAACGGCTTGGTGAACAGGGGCATAACGTAATTGGGATCCAAAACTAAAAAGATTCCAAGCAAAAGGAGCGGGACCAAAGTAATAATTATGGCCTGCATAGACCCTTGAGTCGTTAGGGCCTCAATTTTCTTTTCGACCTTCTGGCGCTCGCGAACTGTCGAAGTGATCGTCTCAAAAGTTTCGGCCAAATTTCCACCCGTCTCTTTTAGAATCACCACGGCTGTAACAAACATTTGCACATCTTGCCTTGGAATGCGCTCTCCAAATTCGTTTAACGCCTCTTCGACTGACATCCCTAAGCGCACTTTATTTAAGATCAAGCCAAACTCTTGCGACAGCGGTCCATGAATATTTTCAACCACGCGCTCCATCGCCTGCACCAAGCTCTGGCCGGCCTTAATTCCATTCGACATAATGGTCATGCCGTCCACCATCTGATTGACGAGCGTGGAATTTCGCCGCTCCCACAGATTGGTCATAATGATTTTTGGAGCCACCCAGCCAATGTAGGTAAACAATCCGCCTAGAGTCATGCCCAGCCAAAAATGGGGCCACACCGCTAAAAAGATGAGCGCACCAATACCAAAACTGCCGCCAAGCATGGCGTAGGTGACCTTCTTTTGATCTGTCTCGACAAACATTTTGTCCATCAAGCTCAAGACTTCTTCGCGGCTGCCAAGACTCTTGCGATGTAAAAAATCGATTATTCGGTCAGCCGAAAAATATGAAAAGATAAACACCACGATGCCAAAAAGCGGAATCAAAATGGCTTCATTACCAATAATGAAACTCAAGTGCCGCCCCCTGTGCCGGTTTTCTTAATCGCTCCGGGCGCTGCACCAATTCTTGGCACATTCGGCGGTTTGGGCCCTGAGGCCTTCGATTTGGGCCGAAGCTGCGCTTCTTCAGATGAAATAAACAGGCCTCGCGGAATGCTGACACCTTTTTGTTCAAAAGTCTCAATGAACGTGGGAATAAGCCCCAGCGCCTGAAACTGCCCGATGACTTTGCGATTCTTATCAAAGCCCTCTTCTTTGTAGCGAAAAATTTCTTGAAGCGTGACGGTTTCACCCTGCATGCCAACCACTTCTGTGATGCTCATGAGTTTTCTTGAGCCGTCACTTAAACGAGAAATTTGAATAATAAGATCGACCGCGCCGGCCACCTGCTCGCGAATGGCTTTGGCTGGAAGCTCCATACCCGCCATCAAACAAAGAGTTTCAAGTCGGCTCACGGCTTCTCTTGGCGTGTTCGCGTGAACCGTCGTCATTGATCCATCGTGACCCGTGTTCATGGCCGCTAACATATCCAGAGCTGCGCCATCACGGCACTCACCGACCACGATTCGATCTGGCCGCATCCTGAGTGAGTTGCGAATCAAATCTCGAATGCTGACCTCACCGGTGCCCTCGAGATTCGCCGGGCGCGTCTCTAGGCGAACCACGTGATCTTGCTTGAGCTGCAATTCGGCCGCGTCCTCGACCGTCACAATTCGCTCGTTTGCTGGAATAAAGCTCGACATCACATTGAGCAAAGTGGTTTTACCAGATCCTGTTCCACCCGATATGACGATGTTCAGGCCCTGCTCCACACAAATTCTCATAAAATCCATCATCGGACGAGTCATCGAACCAAACCGCTCCACATAGTCTTTGTCGGTGATTCGCTCGGCCGGAAATTTTCTGATCGTAACGGACGGCCCGTCGATGGCGAGAGGTTCAATGATCGCGTTGACTCGGCTTCCGTCTGGAAGGCGCGCATCCACATAGGGCGTGCGCTCGTCAATGCGGCGACCGAGCGGTGACACAATTCGCTCAATCACATTGCGAAGTTGCAAATTGCTCGTAAAGGTCACGTTGCTCAACGTCAGCTTGCCACTTTTCTCGACGTAGATCATATCGCAACCATTCACCATGATCTCCGTAACAGTGGCGTCAGCCAATAATTCTTCAAGAGGTCCAAGTCCGAGCGCTTCATCGACGGTCTCTTTGATCACTCGAGACCTATCGTCACGGCTGAGCCCCGGCCCTAAGCGGTCGGCAAGCTGAGAGATTGTTCTTTGCGTGCGATTTTTGAGCTCTTGCGCCTTAACTGGGTCACCATCTGAATTCATAATATCTTTTTTCAAATCCATTTCTTTGATCAACTCAGAATGGATCTGCATTTTCAAAAGCGTGAGCGCACCCATTTCGCGTTTTCGGCCGCGCCGATTGGCCTTTGGATCAAGCATGCTCGGCAGACCTGATTTTGGTGCCCCAGCCGCGGGCTTGGCGCCTGTGTTGCCAGCTAGCGCCGTGAGCTTTGGCTTCGATGCGGTTTTAAGCTTTTGAAGAATACCGCCCGTCAATCTTCGAACAATCTCATGATAAGCTGATGACATTGGACTGTTCGGGGTTGAAATCACAAAGGGAGTTGAGCGCTGAAGCGCTAGCGTCGCGACCGCGTCGTCTTGCGGAATGTTCACCAAAATAGGCCGCCGCAAAGATTGACTGATGGCATTTTGGTCAAGCCCCGATCGATTCACCTTATTGAGCACGATCTGCAAAAATTCCCCAGGCACCGAGGCCGCCATCATGTCGTTCATCAATCTTCGTGTCTGGTTGACCACGAGCACTTCTGGGGTGGTCACCACCAATATAGCGGTTGCATCGGCAATGATACCGAGTTGAACTTCGCCCACCTCGCAACCAAGGTCCACAACAACATATTTGAAATGCTGACTTGCGGCCTGAATCTGTTTGCGAAGCAATTCTACTTGAACATTGAAAACTTGGTCGGGCCCTGTGACGGCTCCAATGAACGCTAGGCCGCTTGCGTGTGTGGTCACTAGCGAACCGATCGATTTTTCTGTGATGGCTCCGGTAAAGGCGGCAAGATCCATCACCGTTTTGTTTGGCCGAATGCCCGTGATAAAGTTTTGATCGCCACAGCTCTTTGGGTCACAGTCAATAAGCAATGTCTTGGCTTTCATCTCTTTGATAAATGCCGATGCCAGGTTGGCCGCGAAGACAGATTTTCCGACTCCGCCCTTGCCCCCGATGACAGCTATAAGATGTGAGTCTTCATGAATGGCCAAGGCTGATTTCTCCCCACATCAACGCTGATCAAGTCTAAATTTGCGCTTGATCTTTTCTGACCCTGCACTGGCAGAGCTCTTAATTATCGGAGTCACAAAAACGACAAATTGGCTTTGGTTGCGTCTAAAGTCTTTTGAAGCGTACAGCGATATCAGCGGATTTCGCGAAGCCCCAGAGGGCAGTTTGTTGTAGTTCGTGCCGCTGTCGTTTGAAATCAGTCCGCCAACCGCAGCGCTTTGACCACTTCGAATGTGCAAAACGGTCTGAATCTCTCGGCTCGCCGTAAGTGGACCTTGGTCAGAATAACTGAGTAAGCTTTTGACCGCAAAGCTGAGCGAGAGCTTAACCGAATCAGACCTCGAGCCCATAATCTGCGGAGTGATATTGGTGCGAATTCCCGTTTCTTCAAAATTGGTCGAGGGCTGACCCTGGCCATTGACCACTTGGTATGGCAATCTTGTTAGCGAATTGATCACTCCCTGTTTGCCATCTTCGACCGTCACGCTTGAACTCTGCAAGACCCTTGCAAAACCATGCTGTTTGGCCCAGTTTAATTTTGGTAAAAGATTTGAAATCGTACCTGTGATGGTTGTGGTTAAGCCGCCCGGGCTACGACCGCCAGTTTCAAACGAAACGGCCGAGCTATCGCCCACATCGGGCAACCATTGAAATCGAAACGATTTGCTATAGTCTTTTTGAAGCTCCACATAGTGCACGACCATTTGAACGATCTTGCTGGGCTCGCCTTCTGGGGGAGCGCGAACCGCAATCAAATTGATAACGACGTCCACTTTGCGCTCAAGCACTTTCTTGTCTGCGACAGCTTCGTCGACGACCACATCTGGAACATACATTTTTGCCACGATCTCGGCTTTGTCTTTTTCTTCGCGAGAGTTCGACCAGCCCTCTAATATAAACTTGCCATTAACCGCGTTGACCCTGATTTCAGGGTTACCTATTTTTCGCTCGATAAACTGAGCGATTTTGTTTTGCGCAATAGGGCTTAGAGTGACGAGCGTCGTGGCTTGATTGCCATATTGCTTCACCACCGAGTGAATGCGCTTCATGTCTGAAGGCAAAAGAATCTGACCATCGACCACCACTTTGTTGTTCAATGTCTTAATGGCGATGCCCTCTATCCCTTGGAGCAAGCCTTGAATCTCTCTCGCTACTTTTTGTAGATCGGTTTTTCTTATGTCTAGCGTGTACTCGAGCAAAACCTTGCCAGTTGTCGGATGCTTGATAATCAATGTGCCCACGCCCTGTGACTTCGGGTTGAATCTCAGGGTTCGCGTGTTGGGGTTCCATTGAACGCGAGTGAGCTTTCTGAATGTCCCATCAAGGTCTAACTTGGCGGGCAGATCATCTAGCTTTTGATCTTCATAAACACCAATAGATAAATTGAGATAGCGTTTTTTACCGCCGTCTTCATCGGTTTCGTCATTTTGAGCAAATCCCATGCACGACACCACCAGGCCTAGTGCCAGGGTGAGCCGAGTTAAGATTTTCCAGTTCCCATACTTCATTGTCACATTCCTATTACAAATCGATGAACGGTCCTTTTTTCTTCGGCTTAGGCTTTGGTGCTGGCGGCGGCAGAGCAGCCGGCAAACGCGGCGCTGGAGCTACGACCTGTTTCACACGCCCAAGTAGCGTTTCAATTGTCGACGACGGCATTCGTTTTCTTGTTTGGTCTGTTGGATGCCTGAGCGTCAGATAAATAGATCCAGGAGATGTCGACAGAAGATAGATTAGATCTTGAGACTCTTCGGGAGACGCTTCAATCGTTACTGATGTGAACGACATATCTTCGCGCATGTTGCGAAGATAAACTTCTTTGCCCATTCGTTCGGCCATGATGGGCAGCTCATTCATTAACTTTGACCCGGTCGCCAACACGGTCACATCTTGCATGAGAGTTTTCACTTCGCGCTTTTGTTCAACACCTTTACCCACGTCAAGTGCGGCCACAATGTCCACACGGTCTCCGGGCTTGATGAGCTTAGACACACCGTTGATTTCGTTTACGGGCAATGATAGCGCTCGTTTACTTGGTGAAACCTGAAGCGAGAGACCTGTTACAGGTCCTGGCCGAGTCAGTTTTGTTTCGAGAAGCTGCTCACCTTTTTTGATTGGCGCCAAAGTGATCATCCCCATGGCTTGCTCGGGGTCGGCCAGGGCCGATGGCTCAATAAAGTCCACAGGACGCTCTATAACCTGAAGCATGGTCTCATTCAGCGTGACCATTTCATTGATATCTTGGGTGGCAATTACCACGCGCTGTTTAGCGCCAAATTTCTTGGTCAACTCAGCACTCTTTTCTTGCGTATAACTGTAGAGCAAGAAGACGGCAAACAAGGCGGCACCGACGCTTATCCACAATGTTCTCGTTTCGTTCTGATTCACGGCCGTTTCCCCTAGTTAATTTCCACAGTTTGCATTTAAACAAATTCCATAACCCACCATGATCCACGCCGGATTCACCGACAGACGATCATTGCGCGGCAAAATTTCTCGAATTCCTGAATTGTGATCTTCATCTGATGTATCTGACGCCGCGAGCGAGCGACCAAAGGCAATCGGCCTGTCGGTTGCCACGAATCTTGAGCGACCATCTGAATCATGAGTGATGGCGTGAAAGCGCCAGCCCTTCGCGTGGTAGTGTTGTGGACTACCTAGTCCAGAACCATCTTCACGAAAATAATAAAGGTTGGTGCGTTGCCTAAATGTCTCGTAACTGTAGGCACGTGCCGAAAT
>JBGSQJ010000398.1:0-5950 GCA_041738165.1 Bdellovibrionales bacterium | reverse complement strand
AGTCGTTGGATTTTTACTGGCCTACTCCATGTCGCAGTCTGGGTGTGCGGGCATAAACCGTAAACTCAAAAGCTGGCTTGGGGGCAAATCGTCAACTCCGGTACAAGCCAATGCGGCGCCCACTTTCAATGGGCCAAAATTTTCGACTTCAGGTGATCAGGTTCCCGCAGTGGCCCGGCAGTATAAGCGCACAACCAAAGAAACTCTCTCGCAAGAGGCTTCACTTGATCAACGCTCAGGTTCACTCTGGGTGATGGAAGGTCAAGGGGCTTACTTGTTTTCACAGAACATCGTGCGCCTCGTGGGTGATCCTTTGGCGGTGACTCTCGAAGGAGATCCAAAAGATCAGCTTCAATCGAAGGTGAATGTGATTCAAAAACTCATTGCTAAAATTGAAGAGCGGCAAAAGGCACGGCTCAGAAGACCGAGCTCTGAGGATGAATCGCCCAAAGCCAAAGCGAAAGATGCAAAAGAAGAAAAAGAAACCGCAGCTCAAAACGCTGTCAAAAAAGAAGAGCCGCCTGCCGAGCTCAGTGTGAAGACCGTGCCGACGCGGATTATTGAGCGCACTCTTGAGGGCAATTACCGCATAAAAGGATCTCAGCCATTTATGATTGGTTCGCGTGAGTACAAGGTGATCGTCACGGGAATCGTTCGTGCTGAAGACTTCAATGAAGAAGGCATCCCCGCTACGAAACTTCTCGACTCAAAATTTGATATTGTGAGTGCCAGACGCAGCGAGGAGAGCGCCCTATGAAAATAAACTGGATCGCCATGGTCATGGTTTGTTTTGGATTCGCTCAGGCGCACGCGGCGAGGCTCAAAGACGTCACGAATATTCGGGGCGTGCGAAGTAACCAGTTGGTGGGCTACGGGGTCGTGGTCGGGCTCTCAGGCACTGGGGATAGCAAATCTGAATTTACGAACAAAAGTATTGAGCGAATGCTCGACCGCTTGGGCGTTAAGATCCAGGGCAAAGATGTGGCCTCGAAAAGTGTGGCCGCAGTTGTGGTCACGGCCGACCTTCCAGCTTTTGCGAGAGCCGGTAATAAGCTCGACATTACGGTCAGCACACTCGGGGACGCTTCTAGTCTAAAGGGCGGAACGCTCATTCAAAGTCCACTGCGCGCGGCTGATCAACAGGTCTATGCGGTTGCTCAGGGCTCTTTGGTGGTGGGGTTTTCTGGCACGGGCGTGCATGAAACAGTGGCCAGACTTCCTAATGGGGCGATGATTGAACGAGACATTGGACAAGAGTTTGCCAGCCGAAAGTTGTTTAGGCTGACTTTACATAACCCGGACTTCACAACTGCGGCGCGAATTGTCAAAGTTATAAATAAGACCTTAGCCGGCAAATTCGCTTCAGCTCTGGACGCAGGGACGGTGGACGTGGTTTCACCGCCGACTTTTGAGGGCAAGGGTGTTGAACTTTTGGCGACGATCGAGAGCTTAGATATTAACCCGGATCAGCCAGCCAAGGTGATCGTGAACGAGAAGACGGGGACAGTCGTGATTGGTCATGGAGTGAAAATTTCAAGCGTGGCCATCAGTCATGGTGATCTGACGGTAAAGGTCGTTGGAACAACGGCCAACTCTAGCAAAAAAGATGGCGATCGAATGATGAATATGGATGAGTCTGCAAACGTGGGTGACATCGTCAAGGCGATGAACCGATTGGGTGTGAGTCCGCGTGATCTGATCACGATTCTTCAGAGCATAAAGGCGGCAGGCGCTCTACATGGTGATTTGGAGATTTTATAATGAACAGGGACATGGATGTTTCTGTTCTGGGGGGTTGGTGAGTTAGAGTCTATTAGGACCAGGACGGTTCAAAAAGGTGAAGTATTTCTCTCGCAGGAAACACGAAACCGAATCGCGTCGCAGGCCAGGATGGCCTTTGACCGAAGTTGCTCGAAAAAGCGCAGGATGCGCGTTAAGTGGTCTGACTCACTTTCCCCTTTTTTGGTTTTTTTCTAAATGGCCTATTCGCACATGGAGGTGCGGTGAAAATTCCAAAAGGCCTTCCCATTCAGCCTCAGGCGCGCCTTGAGGGGCAAATGCGCCAAGCCGCAGAAATGTACGAAAACCATTTTCTCAATCAAATGGTTAAATCGATGCGTTCTACCGTGAACAAAGAAAGCGGCTGGATTAAGCCGAACTTTGGTGAGCAAATTTTTTCTGAACAACTCGATCAACAATATGTGGATGGGTGGAGTAAAAAAGGCGGAATTGGTTTAGCTGACTTGATTTACAATCATCTTTCGGAGCGCTACCTGCAGACAGGATCCGGCAGGCCCGTTAAGAAAATTGAAGCCTTGCCACTTGAGCCTGCCGAGCGGGCAAAACCGCTTCCGACTTCAGACAAATCGATGAGCATCCGGTTAGAAGCAGCCCCATCTGGTGAAGCAGGACCCCGAGCCCACGTCGTTGCACCTAGACCGGGTTCAATTGAAAATGTTGAAGATTTAGGTGACGGTTGGAATAAAATCTCGTTGCTTCATGACAACGGTGATCGCTCTGAGTTGGTGTTCGTGGGTACGGCGTCCTCGGTTTCCCCTGGACAAAGCTGTGAGGCTGGACAAAAGTTGGGTCAGCTTAAGGGATCCGCGCCAGTCTTGGATTGGAAGATGAATTGGACTTGAGAAGCCAGTGTATCAATATGATACAATGCAATGAGTAGCCAAAGAGGAGATTTGAGATGAAGGTCAGTAAATCACATGTCAGTTCAACAGGTGCTCAGAGCGTCGCGGCCAAATCGTCTCAAGAGGCGAAGTCTCATGCGAAAGATTTAAAAAGCAAGGCCGACATAAAAAGTTCCGCCAACGTTAATTTATCTGATCGCGCACAGATGATGCAAAAAGCGAAAGACCTGGCGAGTGGAGATTCGATCGATGAAGCCAAAGTCGCGCGTCTGCAAAAGTTGATAGACGCCGGCCAATACAAAACAGACGCCAGCGCTATTGCCGACCGATTGGTCGACGAACACTTGGCAACAGAGGGGTAAGCGAACTTGAGCGAATTGAAAGTGGCGACGCCACAACCCTTATTGGATATCTTAGAAGAGCAGATAAAAGTTTATCGGCTCTTGCTCGATACAGTTCGCAAAGAGAAAGACATTCTCATTGCGGCCAATTTGGATGACTTAACCGAAAACAACCGCGCCAAAGAAGCGACTTTGATTCGAATTCGTGCGCTAGAGAATCAGAGAATTCAATTGGCCTTGGAGCTGCATCAGCATTTGGGCATGAGCGGCGACCAACCTCGGCTTCTCGATATTGCGGTGAGGTTGAATGACAGTCATGGTGAAAAATTGCGAAGCGTTCACTCGGTGCTCGAGCTTTTGCTCAGGCGAGTGCAAGAGTACAACAGGCAAAACGAAATTTTAGTTCAATCGGCACTCAACAATATCACGGGTGCGATGAAGGCGATCAAGGGGGCACTTGAAGAAAAGCCCACGTATAAGAAAAAGGGTGAGGTGAGTGGCGTCTCGAATGCGGGTCAGTTGGTGAGTCGAGAGGTCTAAACTCGATCTTTCCAGGATGGAAGGGTCGAAAGGGAAGAGACAGTATGTCGCGTATATGGTCCATGATGGACGTTGGCCGTCGGTCGATGATGAACTCTCAATCGGCATTGCAGACGACCGCGCACAACGTAGCCAACAAATCCACCGAAGGGTATTCGCGTCAGCGCGTGGATATGGTCACCGCTCAACCCATCGGCGACGGCAAGCTTCGTATGGGTATGGGCGCCAGGGCCAGTCAAGTTTCTCGAATCAACAACGAATATTTAGAAAAACAAATTGAGCGCGAAGGCAGTCAGCTGGGCTTTTTGAACTCTCGTTCGGAGATCCTTTCGAGAGTGGAACAAGTTTACAACGAACAAGTCAACAAGGGTCTGAATCACTCTCTCGGGAATTTCTTTAATTCTATGAGGGAGCTGTCAAACAACCCTGAGAGTTTAGCGACCCGAACTCAGGTGCGAGAATCGGCGCAGAATCTGGCATCTGATTTCAATCGGGTCGACAATCAAATCAAAGAAATTCAAAAAGATGCCGACTTTCGAATCGCCGTCAAAGTTGAAGAGATCAATCAGCTCACACAAGAGATCGCTCAGCTCAACGAAAAAGTGCAGATGGTTCAATTGGCGGGCATTGAAGCCAATGATGAGCGCGACAGGCGCGAGCAGTTGGTCAAACAGCTCAGTGAAAAGGTGAACATTCGCTATGCCGAGAGTAAAGATGGCCAGCTCACCGTGACGGCGGGTAACACGGCGGTGTTGGTGTCGGGTTATTCGTTTCGGCCGCTCGAGGCCGTGGCCACACCGGGGCGTGATGGCAAACGCGAGGGCAACTTCGATATCGTTTACAAATCGACTGAAGATTCGACGCCGGTTCAAGTGACCGGGCAGCTCACAGGCGGTGAGATCGGTGGTCTCTTAGAGGTGCGCGACCAAGTTTCAAATCGTTTGATCGATGAAATGGATGAGATGGCCTACAACCTTTCTTGGGAAGTGAACCGAGCCCACTCTCAGGGCTACGACAAAAACGGTCAGACGGGGAATCTGTTTTTTGCGCCCATAGCTGATAGCAAGGGAGCTGGAGAAAAAATCAAACTCGATTCAGATGTCTTAAGCGATGTGGGCAAGATTGCAGCCGCCGCGAGTCCCAATTCACCTGGTGACAACCGAATCGCCAACATCATGTCGGGGCTCCAATATAAGGGCGTCATGGGCGAGGGCACGGCTACCTTTGATGACTTTTATGGCTCTGTGGTGGGCAGGGTTGGAATTGAAACCCAAAGGGCTCTTTCGGCTCAAGAGTCTCAAGGCGATGTCGTGGGCCAGCTCAAGAACATTCGTGAGAGCATTAGCGGAGTCAGTCTCGACGAAGAGACCAGTAAGATGATTGAGTTTCAAAAAGCCTTTGATGCGTCGGCCAGATTGATTCGCACAGCCGACGAAATGATGGACACGGTCCTTAACCTTAAGCGTATGTAGGTAGAGAAAATGCGCGTCGCAGATAAAATGCAATTTGAGCAGGTCAAATCGAATATCGGTAAGAACCGTACTCAAATGGCAGAGTTGCAAAATCAAGCGGCCACTCAAAAGCGTGTGACTAAACCGTCTGACGATCCGCTGGCCGCGTCTCGTGTGCTCGGCAACCGCATTGACCTTCAAGGGAACAAACAGTTCTCAAAAAACCTGAACTACGCCCGATCTTTTTTAGAGTACACCGATCAGTCTTTGGGTGACCTGAGCGAAGTTTTGATGAGGGCAAAAGAGCTGGCGATTTCTCAATCCAACGACGGAAGCGCTAACGAAGAGAGTCGGCGAGTTGTGGCCACAGAGATTGAGCAGCTTTACAATCAGTTGATCGGCATCGGCAATCGCAAGCTGGGCGATCGATTTATTTTTGGCGGATACAAGACGCAAGGAGCGCCGTTCACTCCTGAAGGTGATTACAAGGGTGACAAGGGAGAGATGAACATTCACATCGACAAAGAGACGTTTATGGCGATGAATGTGCCCGGCGGGCGGGTTTTTTTAGGCTTGGGCGTAAATGAGAATGGATCGGTCGAGCCCACTCCCTCTCAGCCTATGACCATCGAAGAATTCGAAAAGAGTCAGTCGGCCGGTCAGAATCAAGCCCAATCGCCAGAGCTTCGGGGGCCTGCGAGTCTAGATGAATACGATGCAGAGCCAGAGATTCCTCGAGGATCGAATTTGTTTCGTGTGCTTCGAGAGCTGGAAATCTCGCTCAGAACCAATGACAAACAGGGTGTTCAAAATACTTTAGACTCACTCGATGCGGCATTGGCGCAGGTGGTGCTCACGCGTTCACAAGTGGGCTCGCGTGCCACCACGATTGAAAATTTTATGAGCACCTTAGAAAAAGCAAAGGTCGATAATCAGATCTCTATCTCGAACTTAGAGGACGCCGACATTTTTTCTA
>JBGSQJ010000396.1:0-4105 GCA_041738165.1 Bdellovibrionales bacterium | reverse complement strand
GTCCAACGCTTTCGCGCACTCTGGTATCATGTGATGAACGTACGCCCGAACTTGCAAATTCTGAATCTCATCTAATGGGCCTGGTTGCGGAACTGGAAGAGTAGCCATTAGATTTCTATACTCTTCAACTTGCAGAAGAGTCTCACCCCATTTGGCTGCAGTCGTTAAGTCATCGCCGCCAGGAGTGCATACATCGAAAAACAGAATTTCGCTCGCATAACCTCCCAAAGAGATCATGAGACTGCGAAGAGCATCGTTAACAGTGACCTTGGAGTTTTGGTCAATCGGTTCAAGTGTCGTGAAGCCATGGTATCTATCGGTTCCATTGGGCGAATCCATGCCTTTGAGCGAGACTTTTAGAACGCCTCGGCCACGAAATAAGGCCATGACAGCATGACCGATTTCATGAACTGCAATCTTCAATCTTTTTTGATCCACGTTCACACGAACCCCATTGTCTCGATTTATAACTTAAAAGGTGAGTTGAATTAGTTTGTTGTCAAGACGACACCCTAAACTATTGATCCCATGTAGAACCACGGAACCAGAAGACGATTCCCCCAGAGGGGAGAAACGAATCTTATTAACAACTTAGAACCATTTTCAGGTTCCGTATATGGTGGAGGCGGCGGGAATCGAACCCGCGTCCGCAAGTGCTCCGCACTCAGGCGACTACATGCTTATTCACTGATTTACTTAAGATCACGTGGCGTCCAGTGACAGACTCCTCACGACCCGCCCCCCAGAGTTTTTAAGTTTTGAACCCTGAAGAGAACAATTCAAAACCGAGACGACTAAAGTGGCGCCTTTATCCCGAGCGTCGTCACATCAGGTAAAAGCGTCGCTAGCCTAAATTAGGCAGCAAGTTGTTGATAATCGTTGCCGAATATCAGAGTGCACGTTTTTACGAGGTCCTCATGCGCCTCGGCATGCTCCTGAGGTTTCACGACCCACGTCGAAGCCAGGTCGCCCCCAATGAACGACCTGGTTTTAACACACCCTAAGGGTATTCCCTTAGAAATTTTCGAGCTCAAGCTGACAATTTAGGCCTGAGTTCCGGCGCATCACGCTCTCAACCGTGCCCAGCAAGGGTTTTGAAACGCCCTGAACCTCAACTGCCATCTTGAGCTGAGAGACGATTTGGCATTTGGCGGCTTCCCCTTCACCCTCTTGGCGAAATAACTTTAGGTTTTGCTCTGTCGAAGCCAAAGGCGCCCTGTCAGAAAGCGCGGCAACTGCACTCAACGCTTCGTCTGCGCTTAGACCCTTTGCCTTCACCACTGCCACCCCACAAGAATCAAAGAAAATCTCTGATTCGACGGTAAAGTTGCCGTTAAATGAGGTTACGGTAATGGAGTTTTGGCCCAATGCCTGCGGAAAGGCTTGGCCCTCGCGAGAAGACAGCTGCTTCGATGCGAGCTCTACAAATTCTGCTTGCACCAGTCCCCCACACAATAGAGCGCTCAACAAAATCAAACTTGCTACCGGTTTCATCGACTTTTCCCCTTTGTTGCATTGGCATCATCGCCATGTGAGGCATCTTAGCAATTTGTCCGTGTTGCGAAAGGGGTGATCAGGGAGATCTGGTATTCCAATTTGGAATAGTAAAATGAGTGCCAATTATCAATGCATTTTTTCTGGTATTTAAGCTCTGCCGCCGCCTCGCCGATGGACTTTAGATGCTGAAAACTATTTGTCTCATAATCACACTCGTATTTGCGAATCTCGCGCAGGCCGACTGGCCCAGACGTACGCCCGCTCAGGCTGGCTTTGAGCCCCGCACGTTTAATAGTTTTGTGCGCAAGGCCTCGGCGCAGCACCTCACATTTAAAACTGACTCGCTGCTCGTGATCAAAGATGGCCATCTGGTGTTTGAGGGCTACTACAACAACTATCACCAAGATCAGCGCCACGCGCTTTTTTCGCTGGGCAAGACCATGATCAACGCGCTTTACGGCATTATGGAGCACCAAGGTCTAGTTCACCGCGATGATCTTTTGAGCCAGTACTATCCGACTGGGCACTCGAGCGTCACGCTGAGGCATTTGCTCAATATGAGCTCTGGCATCGATTGGATCGAAGAAGACAGCAAAGACCTGCTCGCAAGTGACCCTTGGTTTGCGTTTTACTCAAGAGAATCTTATCGCGACATGCCCGCATGGGTCGATGCGCGCGGGCAAGCCCACTCCGCCAACACCAAGTTCAATTACTCTTCTGGTGATTCAGGGTTGCTCGTTGCTGCTATGAGAGGCGCAGTTGCGGAAAGTGATTATGCCAATTTTGCCTGGAAGAACCTCTTTCGCCCATTGGGCATGAACACCGTCGCGATCGAAAAAGATGGCAGCGGCTTTCAAGCGCTGCACGGCTCGGGCTTTGCCTCGACCAGGGACATCGCGAGGCTCGGCCTACTTTACCTGAGTCACGGCGTGGTTGAAGGCCGCCAGCTTTGGCCCGCCGACTGGGTCAACTTCACCGCCACAAGGGCGCCAGCGCAAAGCACACCCGCTGATCCGAACGATCGCAACTTGCAAAACAACCAAGCCTACGGCGCGCAGATCTGGCTCAACATCAAACGCGCAGGCGACAAGGCAAGGCCCTACCCCGAGCTTCCGTCAAACGCGCTATTGGGCCTCGGGAGCCGCGGGCAAATCTTGATGATCTTGCCCACCGAGAAGCTCATCATGGTTCGCACCGCCACAGATTCAGAACTGTCTGTGACCAACCGCAAAGACTATCGTCACGGCATTTTTAAAGCGCTCTATTACAGCCTGAAGCGAGGTGGATCATGAATCTGACTCGCGCGCTCTTTGTTGTACTTGCGCTCTCACTCACCGCGTGCAGCGTCGACAAATCTTCAATGTCGATCTTTTTAGCCAAAGAGACCTGCTCTTGTAAGTTCTTGGTCGGAAGGTCTACGAAAGATTGCAAAAAAGACGCAAGCCTCACGCTGCTCTTTGGCGACCTCACCATCGACGAAGAAAACAAGTCGGTGACTGCCACCGCCGAAGACAAGTCGAATCCAGCCACAGCGCGCTTCGTCTCAGAAAAATTCGGCTGCGAAGTGGTCCTTTAAGCCCCCTTGTGCTACTAGTTAGGGCCTATGGGATTCTTTAAAGATCTAATTGGTTTTCTTAAAAATGTGGCGAACGACGAGCGCATTCCCGATCGCGACAAAAAAGTGCTTTTGGTGCTGATCGCTCTGATCGCTTCACCGTTTGATATCATTCCCGATTGGATACCGATTATTGGTGTGCTGGATGATTTAGTTTTGATCGCCATCGTCGCTGATTATTTTTTCAATCACCTCGACCAGCAGCTTTTGCTTTCGCACTGGCCATGGGGGATGAAGAGTTATTCAAGAACTCGCTCGGGCGCTCGAATGATCGCGTCGGTCACTCCTAAATTTATCACCGACCGAATTTGGAAGTACAAACCCTCGGTTTACGACAAGTAGATTATGGAACAAATACCTGCTTTAGAAATCGAAACTGCACTTAAAGAAAAAGCCCGAGGCTTAGTGAAGCCGAAGTGGAAACTGGCCGACTATGTGGGCGGCGGAACCTCTGAACTTCATTATTTAGATCTCAAAGTGCCCGTGGTTCGCGGGACGTTTAAAACCGGATTTTCGTTTTCAAAAACTGAGCCCCAAGAGCAGTGGCGCATTTACGATGAAGTTTGGCGGCGCTCGAATGTATTTGAAGCGATGTTGATGCCGGTTTTTTGGGCCGACACTCGCCCGCTTGCAGAGGTGCATGAGAATAAATCGCGGATTTTAAAGTGAGTTGATCGCTTAGACAACTGGGCCCACTCTGACAGCTTAAGTTCTCTTTACTCCCGGCTGCTCGAGGCGTACCCAAGCTCCTATATGCCGACGTTTAAAAAATGGAACCGTTCGAAAAACCCATGGCTCAAGCGCCAGTCGATGGTGGGGCTGTTTTATTATTCGAGTCAGCGCAAAAAGGTGGTTCCTTACAAAACTGCAATTGAATTTGTCGAGCCCCATTTGCACGACGGTCATTACTATGTGCAAAAAGCTGTGGGTTGGACGCTTAGAGAAACTTGGAACGTGTACCCAGACAAAACCTACAAGTACCTGTTGGCCCAC
>JBGSQJ010000213.1:0-4954 GCA_041738165.1 Bdellovibrionales bacterium | reverse complement strand
ATCGTGCTACCTGAGAAAAAAGAAGTTTACGGCAATATTGAGGGCCTCATGAATCATTTTATGTTGGTGATCAAAGGCCTGAGGCCCCCGGCCGGCGAAGTCTATGATGCCACAGAGGCAGCCAACGGCGAGCTTGGATTTTTTCTAGTGAGCGACAACAGCGCGATGCCGTACAGGCTTAAAGTTCGAGCGCCTTGTTTTTCGATTTATCAATCCTTTGCAAAACAAGTGACGGGCGGGCTTGTGGCCGACGTGGTTTCGGTACTTGGAAGTATGAACGTCATTGCTGGTGAATTGGAGCGCTAATGGCAGCATTTGAACTTTCTAAAGAAGGTCGAGATTTTGTGAATGTGGAGCTGAAAAGGTATGAGACTCCTTATTCGGCCATCATTCCCTCACTTTACAGAGTGCAAAAAGAAAAGGGCTGGGTGCCGCCCGAGGCCGTGCCTTATTTGAGCCAGCTGATGCAGCTTCCAGAAGCTCACATCAACGAAGTTTTGTATTTCTATACGATGTTCAACAAAAAGCCCGTTGGAAAGCTGCACGTTCAAGTTTGCACCAATATTTCGTGCGCCATGAACGGCGGCCGAGAAATTGCCGATCACCTTTGCGAAAAATTTGCTGTGAAATACGATGAGGTCAGCGCCGATGGAAAAATCACCGTCAGCCGAGTCGAATGCCTAGGTTCTTGCGGAACCGCTCCCATGATGCAAGTGAATGATCAGTATGTCGAAAATCTGACTCCCGAAGCGGCGGTAAAAAAATTGAAAGAGTTGGGGGCCTAGGTGCAAGAGTCTAAACTTCTCACTGAGCATTACAATAAGCCCGACTTCACAAGCCTGGCCGGATACAAAAAGTATGGTGGTTATCAGGTGCTCGCGAAGGCTTTGAAAATGGAGCCCAAGGCGATTATCGAAGAAGTGAAAAACTCAGGACTTCGCGGCCGAGGTGGAGCCGGATTTCCCACCGGCACAAAGTGGAGCTTTCTGCCAAACAATGGTGAGCCTCGCTACTTACTTTGCAATGCCGACGAGGGTGAGCCCGGAACTTTCAAAGATCGCTTGATGATGGAGAGAGCTCCACATCAGTTGATCGAAGGCATGGTCATTTCGGCCTTCGCGGTGGGGTCGAAGAAATCCTATATCTATGTGAGGGGCGAGTACGATCATTCTATCGCTGTGCTCAGAGGGGCTTTGAAAGAGGCCTATGATGCGGGGTTTTTGGGTAAAAATATTTTAGGATCTGGGTTTGATCACGATATGGATGTCTACCAGGGTGCTGGAGCCTATATCTGCGGCGAAGAGACCGGAATGATCTCTTCGCTTGAAGGTTTAAAAGGGCAGCCTAAACTCAAACCCCCGTTTCCAGCCATCCAAGGGTATTTGCGAAAACCCACGATTGTGAACAATGTCGAAACACTTGCGGCTGTGAAGTACATCATTCGAGACGGTGCAGCGGCTTATCGCAAATACGGAACAGAAAAGTCGGCGGGCACAAAATTGTTTTCAGTCAGCGGCAATGTGGTCAAACCTGGCAATTACGAGATTCCGCTGGGCACTCCTCTCAAAGACGTGATTTTTGATCTGTGTGGAGGGTTAAAGCCCGGGCGCACGCTTAAGGCCGTCATTCCGGGAGGTTCATCTGCGCCCGTACTAACGGCTGAAGAGTCTATGAAAGCCACGATGGACTACGAGTGCTTGGCGCAAATGGGTTCGATGCTCGGCTCTGGCGCCATCATAGTGATCGATGATTCGAACTCGATGGTGGATTTGCTCGATGTGATTATGCATTTTTATCATCATGAATCTTGCGGTCAGTGCACTCCATGTCGAGAAGGTACAGGATGGCTTGCCAAGATCGTGCACCGAATTCGGTCGGGCGCGGCCGAGCCCAAAGATATTGACTTGGTTGAAAAGGTCTCCAAGCAGATGATGGGTAAGACCATCTGCGCACTTTCAGATGCTGCGGCGATGCCTGCCATATCCTTTGTTACAAAATTTAGATCTGAATTTGAAGCGCACATGCAAAAGACTCGCTCAGCTGTTGGGGGAAGCGCACATGCCTAGAATCACCATCAATGGTAAAACTGTAGAGGTTAAAGAAGGCTCGACGATCATTCAGGCCTTTAAAGAGTCAGGGCAGGACATTTGCCATTACTGTTGGCATCCGGGTTTGAGCGTGGCCGGCGTATGCCGACTGTGCATGGTTCAAATTGAAGGCATGCCTCGTTTGCAAATAGCCTGCAACACCGAAGTCAAAGATGGAATGGTGGTGAACAACACCTCAGACACAGTCAAAGAGACTGTGCGCTGGGGCCTTGATTTTCATTTGATCAATCATCCGCTCGATTGCCCCATTTGTGATCAAGCCGGTGAGTGTGGACTTCAAGATCAATACATGAAATTTGGTTCTTACGACCCCGAGATGGCCGAAAAGAAGGTTAAAAAGCACAAGGTCGTCGATCTGGGACCGACGGTTGTTTTGGATTCAGAGCGCTGCATTTTGTGTTCGCGCTGCGTGCGTTTCACCGATGAAGTCTCTAAGACCCATGAGCTGGGCATTTTCAATCGCGGTGATCGCAGTGAAATCGGTACGGTTGAGGGAAAACCCTTAGATAATAAATATTCTTTGAACACGGTGGACATTTGCCCTGTGGGAGCGTTGACCTCAAAGGATTTTAGATTTCGGCAACGAGTTTGGTACCTCAAAGAGGGAGACACGATTTGCTCGGGATGTTCTACGGGGTGCAATGTGAAGGTGCACTTTAACGAAGAAGGCGTTTGGCGAGTTAAGCCGGTTTATAACAAAGAGGTTAACGGTCACTGGATGTGTGATGAGGGCCGAGACACTTATAAGCACGTCAATTTGAAGGTTCGCATGCAGGCTGCGCAGGTGGGTCAATCGGGCGCTTGGCAGTTGATAGAACCCGCTGAGGCCTTAAGGCAAGTAGGCCCAAAGATTCGTGATCTTGCAAAAACTGGAAAGAGCGACAAGATTTCTCTTTTGATCACCGGCCAATACACCAACGAAGAGTATGAATCGCTCTTCAAGATGGCCAAAGAGTTGAAGATTTCTAAGGCGTATCATTGGTTCAATAAAGCCAAAGACAAAGATAACTTCGACGGGATTTTGCTGCGCGGAGATCGCAATCCCAACACCCACGGTCTGCTCGATGCGGCCAAAGCTCATGGCATTCAACTTGGCTCACTAGAACAGTTTTCATCGGGAGCTTCAGGCGCCGAGATGGCGATTGTCGCAGGTCCTGAAGACTTCGCTCATTTTCCGGAGCTTGAATCCATTTTGAAGGCGGCGGCCGGGGCCAAATTGTTGGTTTGGCTTTCGTCGGGAGTGCCAAATGGTTTAAGTGAAGTGTCCTGTGAGACCTTTGCTATACCAACGAAAACCTACATTGAGAAAATGGGCTCATTCACCAACCATGCGGGCCTCAAGCAATGTTTTAAAGTGGCGACGACCATTGTTCCGCAAGCGTTAAATTTAAGCGAAATCTGTGAGTTGATACAGGGCCGTGAGTTGAACTGGGCTTTGAGGCCTAAGGCTGTTGGCGGCGCGAAGGCCAACTATGCGATAGCAGAACAGGGGGCCTTGTGAGTTTAGTCAAAAGACCAAGTTCGGCGGCGAGTTGGTACCTGCCAGGAATTTTGGCGGGGATGGCATTTACGTTTCGTAAAATGATTTTCAATTTGTTTCATCAAAAGAAAATGCTGACGCTCAATTATCCTGAAGAGCAATATCAATATTCGGCAAGGTTCAAAGGCAATCACGTACTGACCGTTAAAAAAGATGGCAGCATTCGCTGCACGGCCTGCATGCTGTGCGCGACGAATTGCCCCGCTCAGTGTATTAAAATCACGGCGGCAGAGAGCGAAGACCCAAGCGTTGAAAAGTACCCGATCGCCTATGAGATTGATGTTCTAAGATGCGTGTATTGTGGTTTTTGCGAAGAGGCTTGCCCGGTCGATGCGATTCGCATGGGGCCTGAGTGGCAAACCGCAGCTCTCAACGGCTCGAAGTTCGCCTATGACATTCAGCAATTGGCTTATCGCCCACAACTGCGCGGCGGCGTTGTCAGCGTGCTCGACGAAGACGAACGCCACCACGCCGGCATTTAGGCCCGGTTTAGGTACACGGTTCCTTTTTAGATATGCACCGAGTCGTTTTTGGCTTTTCCATAAGGTACACGGTTCCTTTTTCGATATGCACCGAGTCGTTTTTTTCTTCATTTTTTGGTTAGTCGGCTGTGTTTCCTCTGGCGAGCGCGTGCTCAGCTCGGGCGAAGCCGCTCGGCATGGCCTAACTGGAGTCATTTATGACGCCCCTCTTTGCGAGACAAAGTTTTCAGGCAATGTCCAGATGGTCAGTGGGGATTGCGAGTACGTGACGTGTAATCCACATGGAAAGGGCGTTCGCTGCGTGGCCCGAAAGAAGCAGTAGTGGAAATTAAGGGCTTTGACCCGTTGCATATCGGAAATTTAACCGTGTACCTTATTGAAAGGGAGAAAATATGAAAAAGAAAATTCCATTGATCGCACGAATTGTATTGGGACTGATATTTTTTATTTTCGGAATCGCAGGGCTCTTTAACCTCATTCCGCCACCAGACGACCTTCCCCAAGATATGGTGACCTTTATGAATGGAATGATGGCGACAAAATATTTCTTTCCACTTTTAAAGGGCACAGAAATTATCTGTGGCGCGCTACTTTTGAGTGGTGCGTTTGTGCCCCTCGCACTGATCGTACTAGCGCCCATTGTTTTAAATATCTTTTTAGTTCACGCATTCATGGCCCCTAGTGGATTGCCAATGGCGATTTTTATTGGACTTCTAGAAGTCTATTTATCTTTTTTCGCAAAACCATATAGCGACATCGTTAAACAAATCTTTCGCAAGGCTTAGGTACACGGTTCCTTTTTCGATATGCGGTGCATATCGAAA
>JBGSQJ010000307.1:0-5366 GCA_041738165.1 Bdellovibrionales bacterium | reverse complement strand
CAGCAGCAGCCTGGCTACCAACAGCAGCAAAATCCAGCTGGGTACTATGATGATTACCTTGAGTACAATGAGCGCCCAGGCAATCAAAACTACAGCGACCGAACTGTCATTATAAATAATTACTATACTGGTCAGGTTCCTCGCCAAGGTGAATACTATTGTATGCAGTGCAATCAGGCTCCGCAGTTTTTGCCTTATCCAGGACCTGGAATGCGTAGACCGCCCCAGTGGCGACCAAGGCCGATGCCTTATCCCTATCCTAACCATGGCCGGTGCCAAGTCATGCCGGCTAAGCAAGGCGGAATGGTGATCGTTCTTCAAGGCCGAGCGATCTGGCATGGTGGACCACAACAAGTAAATCAAATGATGGCTTACTATCGCCAAACGCGAGTTTGTTTCTAGTTCTAGTAGTTCTTCTGTGCGCGCTTACGGTTCTCATGAATTGTAAGCGCGGAGTTTTCGCCCATCTCGGATTATATAAAAATTTCAGATGTCGACCTGGTCGCGCCACCAATTCTCGGCGGCCTGTAATCTTTTTTTACGCGCATAGTCATTAATCATGCCGCTTTGCATTCAAGGCCCGTTGGGTGTTATTTGCCTCCTGAACGTTTAACTCACTTTTGGAGGATCTATGAAAAGCCTATTGGGCATTTTGTTGATCGTGGTTTCTAGCCATGCTCTGGCCCACGAACTCGACAACGAAAACACCGTATCTACAGAGCAAATCGACGCCGCAAAAATTTTGCCACGCACAACCGTTATTCGTGTGAACAAAAATGACCCCACAGATGTGGCGATTGTTCACCTTAACGAAAAGGTGGCCGCAGGCACTAATCTTGAAAACCTAAAGTTTCAAGAAGTCGCGATCAACACAGAAATCCGTGAGCTCAACTTCGATTCAACAAATGAAAAAGACCTGACTTCTTCGACTTCATCTTGGGGCTTTGCGAACTACAATGGCCCTCGTCGTAACTTTGGTTACTACAATGGTCCAAACAGCTCAGGCGCTTACTACAACGGCCCTCGCGTGAACGCATATGCCTACAGCAACAACAATTATTATCCCCGGTACAACAACGGCTATTATCCCAACTACAACTACTCTTCGTACTACCGCCCCTCTTACGTGGTACAAAACAGCTGCATCAACACTCCGTATTACAACTACGAAGGTTGCGGCTATTACCCTCAGTATTACGTGAACAACTATAGCTACCAGTACAGCTCGTACTACAGCTATTCGAGCTCGTACTACGACTACAACTGCTACACTTGGTAGTTTTGCTCTAGCCTAACTTTTGGACAGTCCGATGAAATTTTCATCGGATTCCAAAGGGGCTTTATTCCCCAATCATTCTAAGGTAATAATGCGCCATGTCTAAATTGATATGGCGTTTTTTATTTGTGACCCTTGCGGCTATCTCGACTCAAGGATGGGCTGAAATTGATGCCACAGTGGCCTCAGAAGATATCCCAACTCCGCCTGCCGAAAAGGTAGAGAGAGAGAATTCAAAGATAGAGCCAGATCCAAAAGTTGAAGTCGAAAAGCCCGCGGCCGTCGAAGAAAGGGTGCAAAAAGACGATAAGTCACCATCGCCGACGCCCACCGTAGCAATTCCTGAAATGACCAATTGGGATGAGATCGCAAAACTCTTGAAGCTATCTCGCTTCAAAGGTCTTAAATTTCGATCAAAATTAAAGATCGCTGTAATCGACAATGGCTTTGCAGGCTATGAGGGCGAAATTGGGAAATCTCTACCTAAAGACACGGTTTATCATCCTGGCGAAAAAAGTGCCGCCGATGAAGTTAAATCTCTCTCTTTTCACGGCCTTTTTATGGCCCAAATCGTATCTAAGGTGATCTCTAGTAGCGAAGTCGAAGCGGACTATGAGCTGCACCTCTTCAATGCCTATGGCTACACAAAATTTGCTGACGCTATAAATACAGTTGCGACCGAAAAATTTGATCTCGTTCTTTATGCTCAGGTTTGGGAATACGGCGGTAACGGTGACGGCAAAGGCTTTATCAATACTCTGGTGAACAAAGCTCTCGATGCCGGAGTGATTTGGATCAATGCGGCCGGAAATTATGGCCGACTGACTAAGATTGCTCCCGTCGATAGCAAAGTTTATGGCGAGGAAGAGTGGGTGGTTTTTAAAAACTCGAAAAACAAGTTAGACGACGGCGTCACTCTTAAATGCGAACCCGTAAAAGGTGACCAGTGCGCTCTTCGACTTGTTTTAAGTTGGAATGATTTTAAAGACGACGCCGACACGGGGACCGACAAAGATCTCGATTTATATTTGCTGAATTCCAAAAAAGAAGTCATCGCCTCCTCGGAGCGTATCCAAAAAATCGTGACAGACCCCAAAAGCAAAATGGACTCGCTTTTCCCAAGAGAGCTCATTGAAATCAACACAGAAGAAGGATCAGATTCTGATAAAATCATATTGAAAAAAGGTACGTATAAAATAAGGGCCAAAGTGAAGTCGAAGAATTTTTCGGCGTCTCAGGATAAAGTTAAGATCACGGTCGGTGGCTCTGGTGTTTATCTGACCGACCCCAGTTTAGACGAAACCTTATTGCCGCCAGCTGATAATTCAAGAGTCATTGCAATTGGCGCCAGTGACGATGGTCAGAGCAGCCGGTCCAAAGAATCAGGTGTGCCCGAGGTCTATTTGCGCTCGTTGATTAAACTCAAAGATGGTTCGAACCCGTTTGAAACTTCAAACGCCGCCGCAATGGCTGCAGGTCTCGCGGCTCTACACCTAGGCGTCGACACAGACAAGACCAACGAGGCGATCATAAACCAATTGAAGCTCGTCTCGAGAGAAGCTGATGAATTTCTAAAAGTTCCACCTGGAGAAAAAAAGGCCAAAAAGCAACCCGCCAAAGCACCACAAAAATCTCAGGCGAACCGCTATGACGACCCGACGTCGAATGCACAAGGGGCACTCACCAACGGCTGCGTTCAACCTCGCAAAGTTCCTGCCGCTTACCCTCTGGCCCTAAAACTATTGAGATCAGGGTCTGTTAGTGTCAGTTATCAGGGGCGAATGGTCATTCTGATTCCAGATCGCGATGTGATTGGCCTAATGAGAGCTACAAGATTTCCAGGAGCTCCTATGCGCATGGTTCTAACTCCAAATGGAGTTCGGTTCTTTTCAAGAGGCGAATTAGCGAATCTACCAGTTGAATACTATGAACTAAGGCGACTTGCTCCTGTTCCGATTTGTAGACGCTAGGGGCTGTTAATAGACCTTAAAATTCAACTCGAACGCCGGCAGCCCAATTTACGTCTGTGCTAAAATCGGGATCTTGTTCGTCGCCCGCGGCCATTTGGGTTTGGGCTTCTACATACGCATAGGTGCTTTCGATACCCGAATCTCTGTATGAAGCTCTAGCTGACGCACGATCAATCCAATCAAGCTGAAACGCAAAACCTCCGCGCATGTAGCCTGCAAGCAGAGTGTTGCCATTGAACGTGTTGTCACCGAGCGCTTCTTTGTAAAATACAATGTATCCGCCACCAGAAACATAGGGGACTATGTAGGGTTCATTCATAAGGGTGTCTAAAACTAACACTCCCCCAAGCCGTACGGGATAGAGATGCAATGTCGAATCTACCAAATCCGGAGAATCTGACCTATTTGAGTAAATTCCAGCAGAGAATTCGCCTCCAATACTTCCAAACGTCATATTGCGCTTAAGCACGAACGTCACATCGATCATTGGCATTTCGGCTGTCGTGTAGAGCTCTGAATAGGTCACCGCTGCAAAGTTGGGCTCGTAGTTTGTGGGTTCAAAGGCACTGTAGCCAACACTTACTGTTTTGCCCCATCTTGGTCTTCGAACTCGATAAGGTTCGAGTTTGTATTCCTTATCCTCTTTGATTTTTTGAATATGATCCGGTTCCACATACACAAGGCCCTTGGAATTCGCAGATTCTTGTGAAATCTCGCCTTCCGCATAGCTGAAACTTAAAGAAAAAACTCCGATAATCAGTGTACGGAGAACCCTGTCGTGCATACCGAAAGTATACAGAAATGTTTGTACCTCAAGCAGAGGAGTCTAAAATTCTTTGCTTTGGTCGCATGTGGATTTTTCCTAGGCTTTAGCCTGTGGGCGGAGTCGACCCCAATGTCTCCCGAAAGCCATCTTGAACGCATGACCCTAAGAGAAAAAGCGGGCCAAATTATGATTTGGGGATACTCGGGAACAACCTTGAGCCCGCAGCTCACCAAAGATCTAGTTCGCTACAAGCCCGGCGCATTGATCGCATTCAAACGAAACATCAAATCGATGCGCTCGATTGCCAAGTTTAACCACTCGGTTGTCAAACTTCACCAAAAGGCTCAACGTCCAGCGCCCTTTCTTATGGTCGATCAAGAAGGTGGAATCGTATCGCGGCTTAAACTGAAAACTCCAATTCCAAGCGCTTTTGCATTGGCGCGAACCAAGGACTCCCAATTTGTCAGTGAGTTTGGCCTCGCCATAGGTGAATTGCTCAGCGCAACTGGGTTTAGCGTCAATCTGGCTCCTGTACTCGACATTGCAAGCACCAATGAAGATACGTTTATTGGTAACCGAGCGTTTGGTGATAAGCCCGAAATGGTTGCTGAAATGTCGACCGCGTTTAGTTCAGGAATGATGAACTCTGGAGTGCTTGCGACGGCCAAACACTTTCCGGGTCATGGAGGCATGAATTCAGACAGCCACCATTCGACACCTCGAAAACTCGCAACAGTCGAAGAACTGGCACTCTGGGATTTGCATCCGTTTCGCCACTTTGCTATGCAGCCCTTTGATAAACTCATTATGGTGGCCCATATTGCATTTCCAACGATCGATCCAACTGGGCTACCTGCCACCTACTCGAAGATTATTATTGAGGACGTTTTGAAAAAGGGACTTAAGTTTAACGGCCTAGTCATCACCGATGACCTTGAAATGCACGGAGCTTCAATTGCACGAGACGTAGGTGAGCGCGCCGTTCGCGCTTTTTTGGCTGGCAACGACATGCTGATGTTCGCCGGGCCCGCCAAAAACCAGAAATTGGCAATTTCAGCAATTGAGCAGGCCACGCGCAATGGGACTATCCCGCTGCAAAGACTAAACGAAAGTGTACTTAAGATTCTAAAATTTAAATCTCGGTCCACTTTGACATCTACATTCACCCCAGAGGTTAGACTGAAGCTAGCCGAGGATGCTGTCGAGCGCCTCTCAATTGCCGCAATGAAAATGAATTTTGACAGCCAAACTTTGACGCCTTTAAGAATTTCAAACCTTTGGCCCCCGCTTGAACCGGTGACAGTGTTCAGTTCTAATCGATTGTTCTACTCGAAGTTTAAAGGATCCTTTGATG
>JBGSQJ010000245.1:0-3883 GCA_041738165.1 Bdellovibrionales bacterium | reverse complement strand
GAAGTCATACACTCTTTGACCACGACTTCAGTTGCAGTTGCAGTTGCAGTTGGCATCGCTATGAAGAGGCCAGACATCAAAGTGGCGAGGCCGAGTGCGATTGAAACAAAATGATTCATACTTTGGTCTCCTTACTAAGTTGGCCTAAGTCCTATCAAAGGCGCCGCGCGGCGAGGTATGCCAATCTGAAATTGCACTTGAATTATAAAGTTTTCAGCTGTGAGTCTGCGCACGGTTTAATTTGGTTATTTGCAGGCATTGGCCATAAAGCCGCCAAAGAAACTTCCAAGAGGTTTGGCTTCGCCATCATATGCTTCCACCACAGCCGTCATCCCGATTGAATTCGCTTCGGGCGTTCCGATGCGGTAAACTTGGGCCATGCGAACCTCACTCAAGTCAAACCCGACCTGAAAGATTTCGGGAGCTGATTGAGTCAAAGTCATCGCGTGAGACACGAGCGCTTCAGCGGTATTGACGTTTTCAATTTCAGCGTCTTCATCGATTCCCTTGAGCCCAGGTCTTACGGGCAAGGCTTCGAGCGTGGCCGGTTCTTCGAGAACTTGGCCAGATTCGTATTTAGCGCGTGCGATCAAACCTTTTCCGTTATGAACAATTGTGAGCTCGAGATTTGAAAACTGCTGTTCTTCACTGTCACCAGTGAAATTGGGAACGGTTGTTTTGCACACTTTGACAACGGTTTCAGTGGCGGCGGCAGTTGGAATCCAAATGGATTGGCCAGAAATCAAGGTCGCAAGACCGAGTGCGATCGAAATTGAATGACTCATGTTTTAGTCTCCTTATTGAAGTGAGCTTAGTCCTAGCAAAGGCGCCGCGCGGCGAGGTATGCCAATCTGAAATTGCACTTGAATTATAAAGTTTTCACCTGTGGGCAACGGCCGCTCCCAGAACGACAAGTCCCAACTGTTTCATTGAGGTGTTGTATTCATCTAGGCTCGTGCGCTGAGCTTGCGCCTTTGCCCAATCGATCAGATCTTTGCCTTGGCGCAGCTTTAGAGAATAGATGAGAACGGAATATCTAAACGCGACGCCACCACGCGCACGATTTCGGCGGCGGTTTCTTCGAGCGCGCGGTCGGTCACATCAAAAACGGGCCATCTGCGGTTTTGCTTAAAAATGTCGAGGGCGTAATCCATTTCTTTTTGAATGGTCGCCATATTGGCGTAAGAACCGCCAGGGTCTTGACCAAATTTCTCGAGGCGCTTTTTACGAATTCGCGTCAGTGCATGGGGATCAATGGTCAGTCCCACAATACGGCGTTGATCTATTTTAAAGAGCTCCTCGGGTAGCGGAGCGCCAAGCACGAGCGGGACGTTGGCCACTTTCCAGCCTTTGTGACTTAAGAAAATCGAAAGCGGCGTTTTGCTGGTGCGGCTGACCCCGACAAGTACAATATCGGCCTGCGCCAGATCCGTTAGCGTTTTGCCGTCGTCATGTTTAACGGTGTACTCAATCGCTTCAATGCGTTTGAAGTATTGCTCGTCAACAGCCCGCAAAAGCCCAGCCGTGTGCGCCTCTTCGGTGGGGCGCCCCAGATGATGATCGAGCGCTAAAAGCAGCGGCCCCATTAAATCGACCGCAACAAGAGCTCTTTGCGCGGCGCCTTCGGTGACTTTTTTACTCATCGCCGCGCTCACCATAGTGAAAACGATCAAACCTCGTTGTTTTGAAACATCGTCTAAAAGCGAATCGATTTGCTCTTCGGTGCGCACGTTCTTGCACCGAATGATATTCATATTGAGATTTTCGTATTGCACGAGCGCCGCTCGAATCATAGTCGAAGCGGTCTCTCCGGTTCCGTCAGATAAAATAAAGATTGTGCTTTGCGCCTCTTGAGTCATTCGCAAAAGGCGTTGTTGATCAAACGCTGAGCTTGTTTCATATGATCTTCAATCCAGAGCGGAGACAAAGCGCTGATCAACAAAAGAGCCACAGTGGGCGTGGGCCGAATCAAATAACCCGAGCTATCCACTTTAGGCTGCAAAAACGGCAATCCCAATTTGCCCAAAATTTTCTCTGTGGGCGCGCGCACAATTTGCAACGGTGAAATCGAAACCATCAATTCTTCGGCACGCACTTGGTCTTTAAGCTCTAAGTTGAAAATCTGACCGCGCGAAAAAATATCGGTCACCCACCATGCGGAATCCGCGGCAGCTGAGAGTTTTTGAATCAAAAATCCGGCTTCAAAAAACGGCACGAGCTGCTGCAAGACGGCGACCGAAGTTTGGCCTTTTTCATCTGGCGGCACACTGAGCGAGGCGATTTGGTTCAGCCCCGTTTGACTCGAGAACGTCGCCATTTGCTGGCCGATGCTGTCAGTCTCGGTCACAAAGTCTTCAAGGTGATTCAAAACAAATTGCACGCGCTCTAAACTCCAGCGCCCGATTTTTTCACGAATAGGATCCATGTTTATTCCCCCGGCCAGCGAGACTCGCCCACTAGGTGAATCTCGAGAGTTGACTTGATTTTTCCAATAGACTCAGGTGTGACTTCAGGAGGCAAAAAGACCTGCATCGACTTGGCGCCCAGGCGCGTGGCCGCTTCTTCAAGTGCGGCGAGCCATTTTTTTACCGGTCCATCCGTCGGCCAAACCAATACATTTTTTGCAGGAAGCAGATTTTCTGTGAAAACCAATAGCGGAGCGGGCGGCATGGTTTCGACTTCTTCAACGGGAAACTCAAGCTCTTCGATGGTGGCCAAAAGCTCGTCTGAGAGTTCTAGGCGTTTGAACTTTAGGCCGCGCACCAACTGCCCATTGCAGTACCAATTCAAAAGCGGAAGCCAGAGACTGCGCTTATCTGCAGTCAATACCCACAGGTCGGCCGGAGTGGTCCAAGAAGGTTGATCTGAGGCCATATAAAATTATTCTTTCACAATTTGATCGAGGACGCCATTCACAAATGCGGGGGAATCAACGCTTCCAAAACGTCTTGAGACCTCAACGGCCTCATCGATGGCAATGGCGGGCGCTAAGCGCTCCTGGCTCATCAGAACCTCAAATACCGCGATTCGCATGACATTCAGGTCGACCAAGGACATGCGCTGAACCTTCCAGTGATCGCTGTGTTTTTGAATGAGCTTGTCGATTTCAGCCCGATGCTTCATGACGCCATGAACGAGCTCTTTCGTGTAGTCCCAAACCTCGTCGCTGGCGTCAAAGGCGGGGCGCAAGACTTCGAGCCCTTCGTCGACCGATTGGCTAGGTGAAAACTCAGATTGAAATAGCGCCTGCAGAGCCAACTCTCGGCTCAAGCGACGGTGACTGCTCACTGGGGATCGCCTCCTGGCGGCGGTGTCTGTTCGGACTCAAGGGTTTTCATAAACTCTTGCACATCAGTGAACGACTTGTAAACGCTCGCGAAGCGAACATACGCCACATCATCGAGACCTTTCAATTCTTTGATGACACTTTGGCCAATTTTAAGGGCGGGAAGTTCTTTCTCAGGAGAAGATTGAATCCAGCGCGAGATATTGTTCACGATTTCTTCGGTCTGACCCACACTGATAGGGCGTTTTTTACACGCAATTTGAATTCCTCGGCGCAGCTTCTCTTTAGAAAATGGCTCCCTACGGCCATCTTTTTTGATGACCTGCGGGTAAGAGATCATAATCAACTCAACAGTTGAAAATCTGGTCTTGCACTGAAGGCACTCCCTGCGGCGCCGAATTTCATCGCTCTTCGGACCTCGGGTTTCGAGTACGCGGCTTTCTAAATGTGCGCAACTAGGGCATTTCATACTCATTTGGTTGTAGTCGGGACGAACGTGCGTGTCACGATGCAAGAGGTTGCCATTTAGTAGCTAAAATCATAATTTATTAGACTAGAGAAATTTGAATTCAAATCGCGGAGGCCCTATGCCCACTC
>JBGSQJ010000244.1:0-3225 GCA_041738165.1 Bdellovibrionales bacterium | reverse complement strand
GGCAGACGCTTTACATTTCGTCTTAACCCCAATTTATTGATGAGGTAGGCGTCGACCGAGGGAATCATAAAACCCGTGCAGCTGGTGGTGATGATAAAATCGATATCGGTGGCCTTTGTTTGCGAATCGACAAGAGCTTTCTCTAGGGCTTTCTCGCCGAGTCTAATGGCGGCATCAATATAGAGGTCATTTTTTTCTTTAAAGCTGAGATCTGAAAAAACAGTTTCTATGGGGAACGCCGAGTTCCGGCTTTGAATTTCTGCCGAGTTGAAAATCTTTAGCGCGGCTCGGCGCACCTCGGGCTCGATGTGGCTCAGCCAGAGACGGTCCGCGCACTCTATAATTTGGGCCGTGGTGTATTGGTAATCGGGTTTTACTGACGCCACTTTGCGAATTACGGCCATATTTCCCCCTATGGTGATTTCATCTACGCCTCTAGTTATCGCTGTTTTTTTTAAATATCGAAATAGGAGGATTACCTTATTGAATTGTTCTATAATTCCCTATATTTATCCAAGCCGTAGGAGAATTGCCGGATGCAAGTGCGAGTAAAATGAGAGCTATTTCAGATTTATCCCAGCGGCAAAGACTGTATTTATTAGGGATATTTGTATTTGCGTCTGTACTTTGGCTGATAGACGCCAAAGACGATTTGGCACACGGATCAAGTTGGGACCATTTATTGGTCGAGGGCCTGTTTATTAGTGTGGCGGCAATCGGCGCTTCAATTATTGCAATGAGCTATTTTAACTCCAGGCGAGAAAACCTGCGAATTCAAGTCGACCTTGATGGAGTAAGAAAAGATCTTGAAAGTTACAAAAGAGAAACGGCTCACTTTGCCAAAGGGCTTTCGCTTAAAATAGATTTTCAGCTCAACAAATGGGGGCTATCCACGGCAGAAAAAGAAATTGCTTTGTTATTGCTCAAAGGTTTTTCTAACAGAGAAATTTCTGAATTGCGGGGCACTTCAGAAAAAACGGTGACCCAGCAAATTACTTCGATTTATCTAAAATCGGGTTTGAGGTCTCGCCCAGAATTCTCAGCGTTTTTCTTAGAAGATCTTTTGGCCCCAACCACGCCTTTGTAAATGTAGCTGGCGCCGCCCAAGATAGAACGATATTCAGTCACGCTAAAAGCACCGCTCTGATTCATCAAATTTAGAAAGTTTTCGCGGCTAGGGAACACACTCGACGAGCGATTGAGATATTCATAGGCGGCTCGTTTGCCAGTGATCCATCCCCCCACCAGCGGAACAAAGAAGCGAAAATGTGATCGCAAAAAGAAATTCACCAAGGGGCTCGCGTGATCGCCGGTTTCAAGAATCATCACGCGGCCGCCAGGTTTTGTCACGCGGGCCATCTCTTTGAGAACGGTTACGGGGTCGGCCACATTGCGTATTCCATAAGCCATGCTGGTTACGTCATATTGATCGTCTGCGAACGAAAGATTCATGGCATCTGCCCATTCAAATGCCACGTTCTGGAGTCCAAGCGATTTCGCCTTTTGAGGCGCCCTCTCGAGCATCTCTTTGCAAAAATCTGTTCCAACAACTGAGCCTCGAACTCCATCGTCGTTTTTCTTTTCGACGGTCTTGGCAAATGCCAACGCCAAATCTCCGGTTCCACAAGCGCAATCCAAAACTCGATCGCCCGCTTTGGCCCCGCTCCATTCGACAAGTGCGCTTCGCCATTTGTGGGCGAGTCCCAAAGTCATCACATCATTGGCTTTGTCGTATCCATGCGCCACCGAGGCGAAAAGCGAGCGAATCTCGATGGGATTTGGACTCAAGGGGACGCCTCGAACTCACGAACGCTTTCGATCAACCGATTGAGGCGCAGCATGAGAGTGCCGAATTGGCCAAAATCTAAAGATTGATAGCCGTCTGAAAGGGCTTCACTCGGTTTAGGATGGACTTCGATGAGCAAGCCATCTGCTCCCGCGGCAATGGCTGCCATCGCCACCGGGGTCACGAGATCTGCGCGCCCGGTGCCATGCGAAGGGTCGGCTAAGATCGGAAAATCAGTTTCAGCTTTGGCTAGCGCAATGGCATTGATGTCGAAAGTGTTTCGCGTTGAGGTTTCAAAAGTGCGAATGCCACGTTCGATAAGCACAATTTCAGAATTTCCACCTTTGATCAAGTAGTCTGCGGCGAGCATCCACTCTTTAAAAGTGGCCGAAAAACCGCGTTTCAAAAATATAGGCTTTCGAACTTGGCTGAGTTCTTTGAGAAGAGAGTAGTTGTGCATATTGCGAGAGCCGATTTGATATCCGTCTACGACCGAGTCGAACGCTTCTACTTGCCGAGGGTCTGTGATTTCAGACACAAACGGCATTTCAACTTCAGCCTTCACTTTTTTGGCAATTTTTAAAGCTTCATCGCCCAAGCCTTGAAACGATTCGGGGTCGGTGCGCAGTTTGAATAGGCCGCCTCTAAGGCCAGCAGCGCCGAGACTCTTGACGAGTGCCGCAGTGACTTTAAATTGATCGAAAGATTCGACTGAGCAAGGCCCGGCCCAAACCGATACCGATCCATCTCCGATAGTTTGTGAGCCAACCTTGACGGGCTTTGTCTTGTGTTCCATGTTCACCCCAAGTTTGTAGCGGAGTCGAGGGGCGATGTCACCATGGTGAGTGGCCGAGCCCGATCTGTGATGTGAGCCACGCATATTTGATTTTAGGTAATGATTTCAGTATGTTGATAAATTCTGATGAGGCCGGCGTGAATCAGGCGTTTATTCAAAAATTAGGCTTTGATGGCCGCTTCGAACTTTTAGGGCGCCACGCGAGCTGCAAAGCGGACGGGGATTTTTTCTATTCTCCCGATTTTGACCTCTCAAGCGCTGCTCCCTGGTACTCGGCTCAGCCACTCGAGTTTGCGCTGAAATCGATTCCGAAACGCAAAATTCAAAGTTCAATGAGGCCTTCTCAAGAGCGGTTTTTCGATCTGCATAAAAAAATCCTGCGCGGTATTGAGCGTGGGGAGTTCACCAAAATTGTGCCCTTTATTAGTGAGGAGTTGAGTTTTCATGAAACCATGAATCTCGATTCGATTTTGAGTCACGCGGATTTGGCCAATGACGGTAAGGTCGGATTTGGTCTTGAGTGGGAGTCGTCTGGAATCATCGGTTCCACTCCTGAAATTTTATTTGAACGTGTTGCTGACCAAATCTCGACTATGGCCCTTGCCGGAACGGCGAGCCTTTCTGAACCATGTCTTTTAGAAAA
>JBGSQJ010000232.1:0-2542 GCA_041738165.1 Bdellovibrionales bacterium | reverse complement strand
TTCCCAAACGCAGATCCCTGATAATCTCAGTGCGCTCCAGTGTCACGATGTCGCTATGAAGATATTTTACTTTGACCCCTAGCCCCTCATAATAGTTGGTCAGATCTTCGGCAGTTCTCTTTGTCAGCGTCGTGATCAATACGCGCTCTTTTTTCTTAACTCGGCCGCGAATTTCGCCAAGCAAATCGTCCACCTGATTTTTCACAGGTCGCACTTCAATGATAGGGTCTATTAATCCCGTTGGCCGAATAATTTGCTCAACAATAAGACCCTCACTCTTTTTCATTTCATATTCACTCGGCGTCGCCGAAACGAAGATCACCTTGTCGACGAGGTCTTCAAATTCTTGAAAATTGAGCGGGCGATTGTCCAAGGCCGATGGCAGACGAAAGCCATATTCGACGAGAGTTGATTTGCGCGCTCGATCCCCTCTGTACATGGCGCCCAGCTGAGGTACCGTCACGTGGCTCTCGTCGATGAAAGTTAAAAACTCATCCGGAAAATACTCAATCAAAGTCGGCGGGGCTTCACCCTCGGCTCTACCGGTAAAATGCCTCGAGTAGTTTTCAATTCCCGGGCAAGATCCCATCTCTTGAATCATTTCAAGATCGTAAGAGGTACGCTGCTCAATCCGTTCTTTTTCTAAGTACTTCATTTCAGTCTGGTAATGTTTGATTCGATCACGCAGTTCGGCACGAATGGTTTCAATGGCAATTCGGTTTCGGTCTTCGGTATTGACGTAGTGGCTTCCAGGATAAATCGCCACCTGATCCAGCTCTTCAATAATTTTGCCTCTCAACGGGTCCACCCAGGCGAGCTTATCGATAAAATCCCCAAAAAACTCCACGCGAAGCGCTCTTTCTTCTTCATAGGGCGGGAACACTTCAACCACATCGCCGCGAACGCGAAAATGCCCCCTGGTAAAGTCGATGTCATTTCTTTGATATTGAATGCGAACGAGCTCACGTAGAAAGAGATCTCGCCTAAGTTCTTTATTTGAAACTACATGCAGCATCATGCCTTCATAGGCCTCGGGACTTCCCAAACCATAGATACACGAAACGCTGCTCACGATGATCACATCTCGCCGATCAAAAAGCGAGCGAGTTGCTGAGTGTCGCATGCGATCGATTTGCTCGTTGATGGCCGAGTCTTTCTCAATGAAAGTGTCGGTCGAAGGCACATAGGCTTCAGGCTGATAGTAATCGTAGTAGCTGACGAAGTATTCCACTGCGTTCTTAGGGAAAAGCTGCTTGAATTCCGAAAAAAGCTGCGCCGCCAGTGTTTTATTGGGAGCCAATATCAAAGTGGGCAAATTCAGTTCGGCAATAGTATGTGCCATGGTGTAGGTCTTTCCCGAGCCGGTCACACCCAAGAGAGTTTGATACCTTTGCCCCTGACGAATATGTGAAGTGAGCTGCCGAATCGCTTCGGGCTGGTCCCCAGCGGGCTTATAGTCAGAGACAAGCTCAAACTTTCCCTTTGGTGCCCGAAGCGGATGAACGCTCACTTTAAAACTTCCCACCTGGTGTCAGACGCTCCGTCATGCACTTGAATGCCCAGGCGCTGAAGTTCATCTCTCAAGCGGTCCGCCTCAGCAAAGTTCTTACTGGCTCTCGCCTCACCTCTCAACTGAACTAATTTGTCAATTTCTTCTCTTTTGAGATCTTTTTTAACGAGCAACATATCGTCGAGCAATACCAAGAACTCTTGCGCAGGCTCTTGAAACAGACTCATCAGCTCGCCAAACCATTTGGCCATAACCAAAAGCTCATTTGCAGCCTGAACCTTGGCTTCGGTGACCTTGCCGGGAGTGCGCGCTGTTTGATTGAACTTTCGAACCCTTTCAAACAATCTCGCAAGCGCTTCTGGGGTGTTGAAATCATCATCCAGCGCCGTGCCCACTTGAGTTTTGAACTCAGCTACACTCCCCGCGTCTGATCCCTTGTCGGCCAGGGCCCCATCCATAGAATTCACTATCCGATCTGCTTCGGCGAGCGCCGAATAAACGCGGGCCAAACCCGCAATCGAGTTCTCAATCGCCGCCGGTGAAAAGTCCAAGACACTGCGATAATGGGCCGAGAGCATAAGGTACTTAAATATTTCGGGGTTATACTCGCTCATAAAAGCGCGAGCTGAGCGAACATTGCCTAAAGATTTTGACATTTTTTGAGATCCAAAGTTGAGCATATTGTTGTGCATCCAATAGCGCACAAACGGCTTTCCGGTGGCCCCTTCACTTTGCGCCAGCTCATTCTCGTGATGTGGAAAAATAAGATCCAGACCGCCACCATGTATATCGATGGTTTCGCCAAGAAGCGCTCTGGCCATCGCCGAACACTCAATGTGCCAACCCGGTCGACCGTCACTCCAAGGCGAAGACCAAAAAGGCTCGCCCGGCTTTGCCGATTTCCAAAGCGCAAAGTCGGCCGCATGCTTTTTACGCTCGTCCACACTGATGCGCACTCCAGACTCAAGATCTTCTAAGTTTTTATGCGACAACTTTCCGTAATCTGGCAATGAATGAACATCATAGTAGACG
>JBGSQJ010000231.1:0-5918 GCA_041738165.1 Bdellovibrionales bacterium | reverse complement strand
GATGATAGCGAAAAAGCATGTCGGCGGTGATCGTGCAGTAGGCCGTTCCTAGGTGAGGCAGGGCATTTGGATAATAGATGGGGGTCGTTATATAATAACTCATCATTCACTCTTTGTTTCTAATGTTGAAACGCGCTTGATCAAGTCTCGCAACTGGCTTCGCAGGCGGGGAAGATCTCTGATGATCGCTCGTGTCTTAAGACTCTCTTTTAATTCTTGCAAAGGAAACCCAGCATAGGCTCCCGCTTTAGCGATGGTTTGATTGACGGCCGAAAGCCCGCCAAGTTGTGTGCGGTCAGCGATTGAAATATGTCCGCTGACTGTTGTTCGCCCACCGATCACGCAGTGAGAGCCGACGCTCGAGGAACCAGCAGCTATGAACCCACCTGTTATAAGAGTTTTTTGACCGATCGATACATTGTGACCCAAATGACAATGGTTATCGATTTTTGTTCCTGAACCCACACGCGTGTCACCGTAAGTGCCTCGATCAATTTGCACTCCCGCACCAATGTGAACGTCATCTTCGAGGACAACGCGTCCATAATGCACCAATCTGTGATGGTTGACGCTCGAATCTTGAGCGTAGCCGAAGCCATCCGTTCCAACTGTGCTGTTGGGCAAAATTTCAACTCGGTCGCCTAGTATCACATCATGCCCAATGAAAACCAAAGGATGGATGTGGCAATTGGAACCCACGACCACATCGGGTTCGATCACAGAGTTAGAACCGATCACCGTTCCATCACCAATCGTGACTCTCTCGCCGACTACGGCGCCGGGCCCCAATGTCACGTTCATGCCCACCTTTGCGGATTTAGCCACTACCGCGGAGGGATGAATGTTTTCACCTTCCACGGTCCGATGAAAAAGGGCCAGCGGGAAAAATGCGCGGCCAATACTGGCCATAGCCAATACCGGATTAGAGCTCGTAATCAAAGTTGATACATTTTCTGGAACACTCTTGGCGAGGTCGCTTTGGACCACCCAAGCCGACGATTTCCCCAATAGGGCTTTTTTCAAATGCTGCGGCTGGCTCAGAAATATCAGTTCTCTGTCACTAGCCAACTCAGGAGAGTTCAGGCCTTTTATCTCTTGGTTGAGATCGCCTCGTACGAGTTCCAATTCAGTGGGAAATTTTTTTAAAATTTCGCTCAAAAAGACGCTCATTGCCACTCTCCCGCTCGTTCATGCCCTCAAGAGCCTAGCCTTTCAAGGGATATTGCGGTAGATACTGGCATTTTACCGTTTGTGGAGGGAGCAATGGCGCATAAAGCCAAAGCGCAAAAGTCAGTTAAAAAGACGCAAAAAATGAATGGGGCAATAGTGAAAAACAAAAAGTCGGCAAAGAAAGTCGTGAAAGCGGCTCTAAAAACGACCGCCAAGAAATTGGCCAAGAGGGGCACTGCGGGAGCTAAGCCTCAAAAGAATTTGCAATTAGCGGCTGCTGCACCAAGTTCTGCGGCCTCAAAATCGATGCAGGTGATCAACGAGAAGGTCTTAGATAAAGTTCAAATGGTGGAATCATCAGGTGCTCTGCAAAAAGGCCCAGAACCAAAGCGGATGGATGTTAAAAGGGCAAAGCAAGCACTAGAGGGTGAGTCAGTAAAAGGTGGCAAAAAAGTGGCGAAGGGCCGTGCCAAACGCCTCGCTGTCGACGCACACAAGGGCGAGAGTGCGGCTGCCTTAGCACTAAAATGGACAACCCTTTTTCGTAGATCTCAACAAATTGAATCTAAGCCCTACAATATGCGCATGGAATATGCTGAGAAAACGGCCATTGTTCACAAAGTATTGGGTTGGGGATATATTTTAGCCAACCGCAATGATCGATTGGAAGTTCTCTTTGAACAGGGTATTAAAGTTTTAATTTCAAATTACAAAAGCGAATAGGAAGCTTAAATTTAAATGGCGAAAGATGACTTGGCGCAACTCGAGGGTTCGGTGGTGGATGTGGCCGCAGGCGGTATATACAAAGTGAAATTGGAAAACGAAATCGAAATTGCAGCCAAGCTCTGTGGCAAAATGCGCCGGTTTAATATTCGGGTGGTCGTGGGAGACAAGGTCACGGTGGGGGTGTCGCCATATGACCCAACTCATGGTCTGATCATGTACCGACATAAATAGCATGCTTTCTCAACAACAGTATCTTTCACAAAGACTTCAGGGAATTCGTTCTCAATCGGTAGATGCGGTTTTGGCTATGCACTCAGAGGGTGCAACGGTTCCGTTTATGGCTCGCTACCGCAAAGAAAAGACCGGGAATCTAGACGAGGTTCAGATTCGTTCTGTGCTTGAAGCCTATGAGGACTACACGACCATTGTTCAACGAAAAGATTTCGTTCTCAAAGAAATTGAGAAGCAGGGAAACCTAACTGCTGAAATCAAAAAAACCTTGGAGTCATCGTGGCTCTTGAGCGAGATCGAAGAAATCTACCGCCCCTATAAGAAAAAGAAAAAGACCAAAGCCGCTTTAGCTCGAGATGCAGGGCTCGGCCCGTTGGCGGAATGGATTTGGGGTCTTTGTCATGGTGACGTGAAGGATTCAATGACTCTTGAGGTTAAGGCCAAAGAGTTCATTTCGGCCGCAAAGGGATATGCAACATACGATGAAGCCCTTAGGGGTGCGCAAGCCATTTTGATTGAGCGATTGAGCAATGACCCTGAAATCAGAAGGCAAGTGCGAGATCACCTCGCCGAGCAAGGCAAATTGGTTTCACAGCGAACAGCTGATTTTAAGCCGCACTCTAAATTCACGATGTATGCCGAATATTCAGAGCCGATCAAAGCGATGCTTCAACGCCGAGCTTCACATCGGTACTTGGCCATCCGAAGAGGTTGGCAAGAGGGCGAGCTCAAAGTTTCGATTGAGGGTGATGAAGCTATTTTATCGCAATATTTTGAATCCAGAGCCATTACCAGTGAGTCGCAGGCTACTGAATATATGAAGAACGTGGTGAAAGCGGCGCTGACGGTTCATGTGATGCCCTCGATCTCAAACGAGATTCATGCACAACTCAAAGAGCAGGCCGATTTAGACGCCATTCAGGTTTTTGCAGAAAATGTAAAGCGTGTTTTGATGTCGTCACCTTTTGGTGCCAAGGTTGTTCTCGGTGTGGACCCAGGTGTTCGCACGGGATGCAAAGTGGCATTGGTGAGTCAATCGGGCGGATTTATATCTCATACCGTTTTACATATTCAAGGTGATGAGGCTCAAAAATCTGCGCAAAAATTGTTGTCTGAAACTTTGAGCAAATTGAAAATTGATGCGATTGCGGTTGGCAATGGGACGGGCGGGCGAGAGGCCGAGTCGTTTTTGCGTTCCGTCTTGAAATCAATAAGCTCTGAAGTTCCAGTGATTATGGTGAGCGAAGCGGGTGCTAGCGTTTACTCGGCATCTGATGTGGCTCGTGAAGAATTTCCGGACCTCGACTTAACGGTTCGAGGTGCCATATCGATCGCGCGTAGGCTTCAAGATCCGTTGGCTGAGCTTGTAAAGATCGAACCCAAAAGCATTGGAGTTGGTCAATATCAACATGACGTCAACTCGACGAAGCTTAAAAAATCTCTGCACGATGTGGTGGAGTCTTGTGTGAATCAAGTGGGTGTTGAAGTGAACACAGCTTCGCAATCCCTCTTGCAATATGTGGCGGGCATTGGGCCTGCGACAGCCAAAAACATTGTGCTGTTTCGATCTGAAAAAGGCCTGTTCAAATCGCGAGAGGACCTCTTAAAAGTTCCGCAACTTTCAAGCAAGGTCTATGAGCAAAGTGCCGGATTTTTGCGAATCATTGATTCGCAAACCGTGCTTGATCGCACTGGCATTCATCCCGAGCGTTACTCAGCTGTTCGTGAGATGGCTCAGCAATTGGGAGTCAATGTCGCCAGTCTTACTGGTGCGGGAGCTGCGCAACTTAAATCATTGCGTGAGAAATGGGCCACCTTAATTGGCGAGTTCACGTTTGATGATATCGTTGTCGAGCTCGAAAAACCAGGGCGCGATCCGCGCGACATGTTTAAAGTTTTCAACTATCGAGATGATATTCATGAAATTAAAGATCTAAAACCGGGTTTGATTTGCCCGGGACTCGTGACCAACGTAACGAACTTTGGTGCCTTTGTTGACATAGGAGTGCATCAGGATGGCTTGGTGCACATCTCAGAGCTGAGTCACCAATTCGTTGATGATCCTAAAAAAGTGGTTAGTCCGGGCGATGCGGTTCAGGTCAAAGTGTTGGCCGTGGACCTCGAGAAGAATCAAATTTCTCTGACGATGAAGCTTGAAGAAAAACCGATGCCTACTGCCAGGCCTCAAAATGCGGTGGACCAGCGTGGACCGCGGGCCGATAAAAAGTCAGCGGGTGGCCCACGCGGCGGCAAGAGCCGAAAAAATTCAAAAGGCGCACCTCAAAAAGGCGGTGGTCAACGGCCTGACAATCGGCCCAATAGAGTTGAGAAAAAACCCTTTAACAATCCTTTTGCCGCGCTATCGGGCCTTAAGGGCGAGTAGTCGATCTGCGACTTCGCAAAACCCATCGGCCTCAGCCAAATCCGTGCAATAGCTGGGTTTATTCGTGATTTGATTCAAGAACTCTTTGATGTTGGCGACGGCGAATGAGTTTTGAAAATGGGCAAACATCGGCTCATCGTTCGGAGAATCTCCTACAAATATGCACTGGCTTTGCGCGGCGTTTGGGTCGAGATTGAATTCTCGCTTGAGGTAGTGAAGGCAGGTTTTCAACTTGTCATGGTTTCCATACCATCCATTCACATGAATGTTTGAAACTTTGGCGGTGGCGCCGTGAGATTTAAAGACTTCGACTATTTTTTGAATTTGGGCGGACGTCAATGGAGACACGTCCTCGGCAAAATCCACGGCAAGATCAAAGAGCCTTGAAAACTGGTCGGAGGCAATTTTACAACCCGGCACCTCTTTTTGAACGACTTGCGAAATTTCTTTAAGCCTTTGCCTATCCTTTAGGCGGTGTGCTCGACTTCGGGCAAAGGTTCGTTTCATTTTGTTTTGGGCCAAGCGAAAATAAAAAGCTCCATTTTCTCCGATGACACCGTGAACGGGCCAAAGTCGAGCAATGAGTTCACACCATCCCGCCGGTCGACCGGTCACGGGAACCACTTCAAAACCAGCACTGTGAAGCTTCCACAGCGCTTCATAGCTGTTTGAGGGCAAGCGCCCGTTTTTGGTGAGGGTGCCGTCAATATCTGTAAAAACAATAGAAATAGTTTTTTTTTGGAACTGGTCGAGTCTGTGCATGGGTCTATACCGCCCAAGACAGAAGCATTGAGTCAAGAGAAAACGATTGAAAGATAGGCCTATTGAGTCCAATCCTAATTCATATGTCTAAATCTTCTGGAAAAAAGTTAGTTATCGTCGAGTCTCCAACTAAAGCCAAAACCATACGCAAATTTCTGCCTAAAGAATACACGGTGGAATCGTGTATGGGGCATGTGCGCGATTTGCCACAGTCAGCTAAAGACATTCCTGAGAAATTTAAAAAAGAGAAGTGGGCCAATCTGGGCGTCAACGTCGACAATAATTTTGATCCAATATACTGCGTGCCCAAAACAAAGACCAAAATTGTCAAAACTCTCAAAGATAAACTCAGCGAGGCCTCAGAGCTCATCCTCGCAACGGACGAAGATAGAGAAGGTGAGAGCATTAGCTGGCATCTACTTGAGGTTTTAAAACCAAAGGTTCCAGTTAAACGGATGGTGTTTCATGAGATCACCAAAGAAGCCATTGAAGACGCACTTAAGCACTTTCGCAATTTAGACGAAAATCTGGTTCGGGCTCAAGAGGCTCGAAGGATACTGGATCGCTTGGTGGGTTATTCGATTTCTCCCCTGCTGTGGAAAAAGGTCACCTACGGTCTGTCGGCGGGGCGAGTTCAATCTGTCGC
>JBGSQJ010000228.1:0-3008 GCA_041738165.1 Bdellovibrionales bacterium | reverse complement strand
CCAACGCGGGCGCAGGCCAGCATGGCATAGACAGCTTCGGGTATCATGGGCATGTACAGGGTGACGCGATCGCCTTTTTTAACGCCAATTTGAGTCAGTGCCCCCGCCATTTTACAAGTTTTGTCTTTGAGTTCCTGATAGGTGATGGCAAGGGGTGCTTCGTTTAAGTTTTCAGGCTCCCAATAAAACGCGACTCGGTCTTTGTGCTTAGGTAAGTGGCGGTCGATGCAGTTAAAGGAGGCGTTGAGCTTAGCCTCGCTAAACCACTCAATATGAACGGGATTTTTAAAGGAAATGTCTTTTGTCTTTGTCCACTTCTTTGACCATGTGATTCGTTCGGCCACTTTATTCCAGAAAGCGTCAGGGTCCTGAATGGACTGAGCGTATAGATCTTGGTAGGCACTTTTGTTTACCAGCGCCTTTTTTTGCCAATCTTGCGGCACTTTGATTAGTTCATTTTGACTCATCCTTCGCCTCCAAATAAAAAACCTCTACCTAAGATTGGGGTAGCATGGTTGCATACCGCCCTCAACAGCGAATACAATAGTGATGTGCAGAATCTATTGGTGCGGCGTCACTTTCCTGAAATGGTGGCTCTTGAAGCGTTGATTGCGAGTTTTGGTTCAAAAGCTCGCACGCGCGTCGTGGCTGAAGTTCCTGATATCGACGGTGAAAAATTTTATCCGCTCTATTGTTTGTCTCTGGGATCAACAGATCCACAAGCTCCAGTTGTTGGTTATTTTGCCGGAGCCCACGGGCTCGAAAAAATAGGCTCTGAAGTTGTGCTAGCCTACATGCACACATTTTTAGAACTCTTGCGCTGGGATTCGCAGGTTCAAAAAAGACTCGAAAACATGCGTGTGGTTTTTATGCCCATCTTGAATCCCGTTGGGGTCGTCAGGCGAACGCGTTCAAATGGCAATGGTGTGGATTTGATGCGCAATTCACCGCTAGATGCTGATGAGCCCGGTGGCCATTTTTATCGGGGTCATCGACGAACTCCGGCGTGGCCCTGGTACCGAGGAGCATTGGGCGCGCCCTTGGAGATAGAAACCCAGGCCCTTTTTGACGTGATCGAAAAGGAGATTTTGGGTTCTAAAGCGGCGCTCACTGTTGACGTGCACTCTGGATTCGGTGCGAAAGATCGATTTTGGTTTCCCTATGCTCATTCCCGTCGGCCATTTTACAATTTGCCCGAGGCCTATGGCATCAAACATCTTTTTGATCTCACTTACCCCCATCATTTTTATGGATTTGAACCGATGTCTCGTCAGTACACGATCCATGGTGATCCGTGGGATTTTATGTACGAAAAAAACCGTGAATCGGGGAATGGGTTCTATCTGCCGTTCACGCTCGAGATGGGCTCGTGGATGTGGTTAAAGAAGAACCCGATGCAAGTCTTTTCAAAACATGGCGCGTTCGACCCAGTTCTTCCCCACAGGCGCAGCCGAATTTTGCGCCGGCATTTGAACCTTTTTGATTTTCTACAGCGAGCCGCGATTTCGCCAGATGCCTGGCTCACCAGCAACGCGGCCGTCCGCGAAGAAAGACGCGCAAAAGCCATGGAGCTTTGGTATTCAGAATGAGCTTAAAGGAAAGACATACAACTTGGATTTTACTAAGAGGCCTGGCCCGGCAAGCGGGGCATTGGGGTCGATTCAAAGAACTTTTTGAGAAATCCGTTTCACCGCAGCCTGTTCTGACAATTGATTTGCCGGGTGCTGGAGAATTTTTTGAGGAAACCTCTCCTGCCAACATTTCTGGAATCATGCAGTTTGTGCGAGGTCAGGCCATTTTAAAATCAGAGCCGGGTTCTAAGTTGAATCTCGTTGCGGTTTCACTAGGCGCGATGGTGGCCATGCAGTGGCTCAAAGAGCGCCCCGGAGATTTAGCTAGTGCTGTACTGGTTAACTCTAGTGAGCGAAGTCAAAGTGCGATTTTTGAGAGACTTCGTTGGCAAATTTGGCCCAAGCTTTTAGGTCTTCCCTTTGCTTCGTCAGTGAAGAGGCGTGAGGAGTTGATTTTAGCTTTGGTTTCAAATGATCAAAAGGCGCGTGACGAGCTGCTTGCAGAATGGGTCCGATTGGCCGAGCTACAACCGGTAGGAACGCTGAGTCTGCTTAACCAACTCAAAGCGGCGGCGCTCTTTCAAGGCTTGTCTGAGCCGGTGGATGTTCCCGTATTGGTTGTGCGAAGTTTGGGTGATCGGTTTGTGGACCCAGCGTGTAGTGAACGTCTGGCCAAACAATGGGATTGGCCATTGATCTCTCATTCCTGGGGTGGGCACGACTTGGCTATTGATGATCCCGAATGGTTAGTCGAGCAGATCAAAGTGTGGTCGCAATCTCTACATAACGCGCAGAGTTAATACAAAGGTCTTGCTCGCATCTCTTGCTCTTTACTACAAATAGATAGGTAAGGGGGCAGAGTGTCACGGTGGGTAGGGATCGCCGCAATGCTGTATTCGAGCTGGGTGTGGGGGCAGGTATCGCAGCGCGATTCTGTTTCACGCTTTGGCTTGCAAAGTAGCCGGTATTTGGGTGAAGGCCAGGCTTACTATCCTCAATCGGCAAAAGGCCAAAACAACAGTTTGTTGTTTTCCTCCAAATCCCAATTCAAATTCAAAAAAAGCGTCTTAGTTAATTGGGATTTTAAAGATGAGTGGAGCTCAGCCGAAAATTGGAATTATCTGAATATTTATGATGCCCATCTCAGTTGGCGCCCGTCCAAAAATTTAAATATCAAGCTGGGCCGTGCCCTCAATGATTGGTCAGATTGGGAATCGCGGTGGGGGCAGGGTATTTTTCAGTCCCGCTACATGCAAAACAAGTTGAACAATGAGCCAGCAGGACTTGTCGGGCTTTTTGCCGATTTCAAAGCGAAAAAATGGCTGGCATCAGTGGGTTATATGCCAGTCTTTGTTCCCGATTTAGGGGCCCACTTTTACGTTCGAGAAAGCGCATTTTATTCAGCCAACCCATGGTTTCGGCCCCCGGCGAGTGAGT
>JBGSQJ010000218.1:0-5207 GCA_041738165.1 Bdellovibrionales bacterium | reverse complement strand
TACGCCACTTTCATCACTCAGCCCCTCGACCTTTTCGAAGAATGTCGATGGACTCTTCGCCACAGTTCAGCACCAAATCCACAACAGATGCAAAATCAGCAAATTCGCCATGTAACTGTGGATACTGGGGGTGCTCATAGTTTTGATACGATACAGAAATATTTTTGTTTTTAAAAAACAGCATATCTTGCTCCAAATACTCTTTGGCACCAATGGGAGACACATAGTGCTTCACTCCCAGCTTCGAACACAACTCAGCCACCCTCTCCCCCCGAAGACTCTCAATTCCAGAAAATTCAGAAGCTCGAACCGTACTCGTCGATATTTTTAGCGCTTGGCGAAAGTGTTCAATTAGCGCAATATTGAGATCAGCTAAATTGGCCCAAGGAGATCCCTTTTCAAACACATCTGAAATACCATTAAAAAAATCTTTAAAAAAAGGGGCTCGGCTGTAATTGAGTTGAATGGTGCGCAAATGTTTTTTCCAAAAATCTGGCTGGCTAAACTCTACGTTGCGTATCAGTTGTCCTGACCGGTTCTTTAACAAGACCGGAACTGTCAACCATTCCAGGCCCTTTGCCGTCTTGATTCGGTTTCTCTGTTGCCATGACTGTTTTGAAAATTGAACGTCATCAAGGTAAACAAAGATGTCCACCTGATCCATTAGATCGAAAAATCCAATCCACGGCAGGTATGTAGGTTGCATCACGGCCGCTCTCATCAGCTCTATAACCTAGCGAATCTTAAAAAGGGGTTCGAGAGGGCGACAACGCAGTCTTTTTTCTAGGTCAGCTTTTTCAATTGAGTCTTGCAGCATGGGGATCACCTCAGCATAGGATTTTAAAAGTTTGTCCACATCGGCATTTGAATGAGCAAATGACAAATTATGTGAGCCAAGGGTGATGATGCCCCGCTCGAACATTTCTTGAAGAAACAAAGTCTTGAGCTGCCACTGAGTGTACTTGGCGGTGTCTTTGAGGATAAAGAAACTCCACGTTGGGTGGCCCGCCACCGACATGAAACTCTCACAAGAATTTTCAATGATAATTTTCTGAAGACCTTCAATGATCTTTTTTCCTTGCGTCGTCATTTGCTCAATAACTGGCTGTTTCTCCATTTTCTTCATGACCGCCAGAGAGGCGGCCAACGAGAGTGTTTCGCCGCCAAACGTAAACGAGAAGAAAATCTCCTCCATCAGTTTCATGTATTGTCTTTTTCCGACGACTGCAGAAATCGGGTAACCGTTGGCCATTCCTTTTCCGAATGTTGCAAGGTCGGGCGTAACACCAAAATACTCTTGGGCGCCGCCTTTGGCGTACCGAAATCCGGTCACGGTTTCGTCAAAAATAAGTAGTGAACCCTTCTTGTGGGCCATCTCTTTGACGCCCTCTAAAAATCCCGGCGCGGGCTCGGTCACGTTTACGGGCTCAAGTATGACAGCCGCAATCTGATCTGGATGGTCCTTAAATACTTTTTCGAGCGATGAAAGATCATTGTAAACAAAGGTGTGAGTGAGCTCTCGAGTGGCTTTTGGGACTCCAAGGCTGCGAGCCGTGGTCCCAATGTACCAGTCTTGCCAACCATGGTACCCGCAGACCACAACATGATCTCGGCTTGTGTGCGCCCGAGCCAACCGAACTGCACCGGCTGTGGCATCAGAGCCATTTTTACCGAAGCGAACCATTTCTGCGCAGGGAATCAGATCGACCATCTTTTCGGCCACTTCCATTTCAATCGGATGAGGAAGCGAAAAAATAGTTCCTTTTTCGAGTTGTGCTTTTACCGCTTGATTCACATCAGGGTCGTTGTATCCAAGGGTTATGGCCGCCAGACTGCCCACGAAGTCGACATATTCATTCCCATCCACATCCCAAACGTGACCGCCTTCGCCTCGGTCGATAAAATAAGGCGAGACTCCAAAAGGGTACTGAGTTTTGCTTTTGCTGAAAGTTTGGCTACCGAGCGGAATGACCTTTTCGGCGCGCGCCAATAGCTCCTGGGACCTCTCATATTTTGTCATCTGACTCTCCTAGCCGATAAAATCGAAGCTCAAAGCCGTGCCGGCCTTAACATCGCGATTCACAGTTTTACCCACAACTAGCTCTAGAAATTTCGTTGGCAATCCAAATCCCGGGCGAATGGCTCTAAGGTTTTCCATCGACAAGGTCTCCCCCGACTTAATGTCCTTCACAACATAAAGAGAGCGCCGAAATCTGGCCGAAGTGGCCTCAGATTTGAGTGGTCCGTAGTGAATAGATCCTAGCCCTTGCCAGGCTCGCTCGCTTTCTACCACCAAACTCTTGAACTCGTCGGGTTCCAATGAAAACTGGGAATCCACTCCGCCATCGGCTCGGCTTAGCGTAAAGTGCTTTTCAATCAAACAGGCACCGAAGGTCACGCTGGCCACTGCGACTCCCACTCCCAGCGTGTGATCAGATAATCCCACTTGGCACTGAAAAAGCTCTCTCATGTGGGCGATGCTGCGAATATGACTATCGATGGGACTTGCGGGATAAGAACTCGTACACTTAAGTAAAATCAACTGATCACAACCGGCCCGGCGCGCCGTTCGCATGGTTTCATCGAGTTCACCAACTGTGGCCGTACCCGTCGATATGATCATCGGCTTTCCTGTCTTCGCCACTCTTTCGATCAATTTCAGGTCGGTACTTTCAAGTGAGGCAATCTTGTACATCGGCGTGCCCAAAGACTCCAAAAAATCGACTGCGGTGTCGTCAAACGGTGTGCTAAATCCAATTATTCCTAGCTCTCGGCAGCGGTCAAATATGGGCTTGTGCCACTCCCAAGGTGTATGAGCCTCATCGTAAAGCTTGTACAGTGAATATCCATCCCAAAGACTTTTGGGATCATTGATAACAAAGTCACCGCTATTGAAAGTGAGTGTCATGGTGTCGGCTGTAGAGGTTGGAATTTTCAACGCGTGCGCACCCGCCTTGGCAGCGGCATCGACTATAGCCAATGCCCGGTCAAGGGATTGATTGTGATTGCCCGACATTTCGGCGACCACAAACGGAGCGTGCGCTAAGCCAACCGTACGAGAGCCTATTTTAATTTCTGGGATTTCTTTCATGCAAAAACTCCTTACATTAAAGGTACGCCGGTCTGTAAAACGAGGCAATGTGGCTCCATAAATCAAGACGGCCAACACCTTTGTCTAGGTGAATCGAAATTCGGATTATGAAATAATAATTTCGGAGTAATCAAAAATGAAAAAATTTATCCCCTATGGTCGCCAGGTCATTGACCAAAGTGACGTACATGCTGTTAGCGAAGTTCTTCAAGGCGATTGGCTAACGACTGGTCCCGAAGTTGAAAAACTAGAACGTGAACTAGCGGATTATTGCCATGCAAAATATGCTGTCGTCTGCAATAGCGGAACCGCGGCTCTTCACATGGCCTATATGGCCATCGGGCTAGGGCCAAGTCGTCACCTCATTACCACCCCCAATACATTTTTGGCGACGGCCAACTCGGCAAAACTCTGCGGAGCCCAAGTGGAATTTGCAGATATTGACCCTGAAACTGCCAATCTCTGTCCCACATCATTAGATCGGCTGCTTAAGAAAAAGAGCACACAGATTCAATTTTCAGCTCTCGCCCCGGTCCACTATGCAGGACATGCCGCCGATATGGAGACCCTCGCCCAAATTGCCCGCAGCTACAATCTCAAAGTCATTGAAGATGGTTGCCACGCGCTAGGCGCCCGTTACACCGAGAAAAATGGCGATCAGGTCCGAGTCGGCCAATGCCGACACTCTGACATGACAGTATTTTCTTTTCACCCCGTTAAGCACATCACGACCGGTGAGGGTGGGGCCATAACTACAAATGATGAAAATCTGTTTCGCAAGCTCGTGCTTTTGCGGAGCCACAACCTAGATCGAGATTCATCGAGGTGGACCAATCGAGAAATAGGTTTTGAATCAGACGGCGAGACCTGCCCTTGGTATTATGAGTGCTCCGACGCTGGCTACAACTATCGAATCCCCGATATACTATGTGCACTGGGTCGAAGCCAACTTCGAAAGATCGACACATTCGTATCACGGCGTCGAGAAATCGCCGCACTCTATGATGATTCAATGATTTCAAAAAAGATCGACAAACACGTTCAAACTCCCAAAACCCAGCCTGGCTCATTTCACGCCTACCACCTATATCCGGTTCGAATTGACTTCAAAGCACTAAAGACAACGAGAAGCCGGGTTTTTAACAAGCTCAAAGAGCTGGGAATTGGGGTTCAAGTCCATTACGTGCCCCTGTACAAACAACCCCTATATTCGAGCACAAACGAGACGTTCCCCAACTGCGAAAAATTCTATGAACAATGCCTAAGCCTACCTATCTATCCCGGAATGTCTAATCAGGATGTTGAGGCTGTAATCATCGGACTCGAACAGGTACTTCTTTGAAAATACGAGGGGATATAGCCAACGTCATTCGTAGTTATCTCTTCTATGTAGTCTTTCACTCTCTCTTTTTTCTCCCGTATATCGGAAATACGGCCTTTCGAGTCGACCAGTTTCTAGGCATTTTGGCTATCGGCGTGGCCACCTTGATCGCCATAAATCGTTCGTTCCCCGGCGTTCAAAAAAGCGAGAGAGCCTACATCATCTGGGGTTATCTTATTTTGATTTGGGCTGCAGTGCTCACTGTATTTACTGAGGGGTCACTCTTTCTGACTCTAAAATTCATCAACTCGTTCTCTTACTTCGCCGCCGGCTGCTCACTCTATCTCATTTTTAAAAATAGAATTCAGCGCGAAAGATCGGCTTTTTTCAATGTGTTTATGGGGTACTCTATACTCATCAACGCCCTCGCACTCTACCTATGGATTGTCAGAGACAGTCCATTTGTCCGTACAATACTTAGCCTTTATGCCGGAAAAGAAAATGCGGGCTACGGAGATGCGGGCTCACTCGGCGCGGTTACGCAATTTGCAGGAAGGGTGTCTTCTCTCTTTCCTCACTCTCAGGCACTATCGGTCTACAATCTTTTGGTGCTCGCCACGGGGCTTGCCCTCATGCGAACAAATTCTAGGCCAGCTGAGAAAGTTTTGTATATTGTCGCCATCGCGATGAGCATCTTTGGGGGGTTCGCGTCTTCGTCAAAAACCTATCTCTTTTCTTTGGCTATTATGCTCAGTCTGTATTTTGCCCTGGGTGCCTATGAGTTTGCCATAAACC
>JBGSQJ010000195.1:0-11881 GCA_041738165.1 Bdellovibrionales bacterium | reverse complement strand
CCGGTCAAAAGCGATTTCTAAAGTTTGAGGAAGGACATCCTCACCTGCGTCGGCGCAGCCAATCCTAGCTAAGTCTTCGTCCGCATAAAAATCCGATTTAAAAACTCGATCTGAAACCGAATTGCCCTCGAGGCCTTCGATCTTCCAGCAGTATTCACACTCTCTGGGCCTTTCACCCCTAAGCATTTGAGCGCGTCTTTTTTTCTTATGAGCCGTATTGTGCAGCAAACTCGGATTTTCTAAAAGTCCTTCAAGCCCAATTTTATGGGGCGGCGGATGATGACAGCTCGCTGTAAGCCCATTGCCAAGCCATATTGTGGAATTCAACCATTTGGCCGCGCAAAAGGTAGAAGATATGGGATCGAGCATTCTTTTTTTAAATTCTAACGGCGACTCGCCCACTCGTCTTGCCACTGTTCGCCCCCTACGCCTTCACCTGATCTAGCCATTCAACAAAATGTGCTGGCATACACTCTTTAAAATTCTTTTTCCGTCTCATATCAAACTGCTTCAGGTACCTTTTGAGATCTTTTTGTAGCTCAGGTCTTCCCGCGCTGCCCTCGGTGATTTCAGGTTTTGCTTCAAGGTAACTTAAGAACCGACGAAGCGAGTCCTTCTCAAAGTCGAGCACCTGGTGATCGTCTTTTACTTTTAAATACCACTCGCTCAACTCCAGCCGGGCTTTCTCTATTAAATGATCGGGCAGAGCCAGTGCGCTTTGAAATGTGGGGTGCCTCAGGATATTGATTGAAAACGTTGGGTTCTCACGGCCAAACTTGAGCTTCCAATCGTACATCACTTGTAAAAAGTCTCGCATTCCAAACAGACTCAGTGAATTGATTGTCATCATCACGTGAACTCGGTGAATAGCCCCACTCGACATGAGCTTTTCCATATTGCTGGTCCATCTCTGCCAATTCAACCCGTCACGAATGTATTCTCCGATCGAACCATAAGCCTCGCCGCTCGAATAGACTTCAAGATGAGGCAAACCGCGGCCCACTGAGATTAAGCGATCAATGTACTCGTCTCTTGCACTTAAATTTGAATTCACGGCGATTCGCATTTCGGGACGTGATGAAGTCGCGACATTTTCTAAAACACGCCAGAAATGCGGTGACAACAGTGGCTCTCCGCCCGTGATTCTGAGTTCATCCAAAGACTGAGACAATTCGGGCCACCATCGCCAAAACGCCTGGATGTACGGGTTGTCATCAATCTTAAATGGCTCGGCCATTGGATGAGTGTCGACAAAATGTTTTCGGCGATCTGAATTTAGGTTTTTGTACGGACCATTTTCTGCGATGTCGCGAACCCACGTTGAGCTGTAAGAAGGATTGCAATACATGCAGGCCAATTGGCAGGTTCGATCAAACGCGATTTCTAGTGTTTTGAGATTCCAATTGGCAAACGGATCTCCACTTTTCAAATCTAAAATTTCGGACTCTTTGTAAATGAACGTCTTGAAAACTCGATCACTGATGTGATCTTTGCCGAGATCTTCAATCTTCCAACAATACTCACACTCTGGGGGGCGCTCGCCCTTGAGCATGAGTTCTCGCATCTTTTTTTTATGCTGACTGTTGTGAATGGCCGAGGGATTTTTTTTAATTTCTTCAAGCGCAATGGGGTGCGAAGGCGGATGATGACAACTCGTCGTCAATCCGCTATTCAGCCAAATGGTGGCATTGACCCATTTGGCCGCACAAAAAGTAGGCGACACTGTGTCCATCACTCTTTTGCGATACTCGAGATGGGATTCTCCGTCTTTCACTCCCACCCGTCCACCTTTCTTGTCCACCACTCATAGACCTCAGGTTTGGCCATCAGAATTTGATCGAGTGAAAGTCGTCCGCCCTCACCGTCTCGCCGACGCACAGCCAATTGGCGTTGATAGCTTCGGCCCATGGCAAATTCTCTCTCCACAATTTCGGGCCACTGTTCTTCAAAACAGGGGCGTTTTTTCAATTCGTAATACGTGTCGAGCAAGGGTTGAGTGTTTTCTTTTACTCGTGGCTCCATGTATTGGATCAATTCGTCTAAAATTGGATTGAGCAGCCTTCGAGGCAACGACAGCGGCGAGAGCACCACTCTGGGGTCAAATGCAAATGTCACCTTGCTAATGATTCGCACATTCAAATCTGTGGCCAAATCAAACATCTCTTTCATTGAAAACAAACCCGGCAGAGTCAATGTGACATCAAGTGCAATTCCATGGCGACCCTTTGGGCCTTCCATCCCGTCTTTGAAGTTTTGAAACCATCTGTTCCAGTTGAGGCCGGTGCGAATGAATTCTCCAATGGGCCCAACTCCATCAATTGAAGCGCAAACCAGATAGTTTTTAAAGTGGGGAAGCAGATCCCGAAAAAGATGAGTGCCCTTGTATTGAATTTGACTCAAGTTGGTATTGTAACGCGCGTAGATTTTCTTTGAGTGGCCCAGCTCGACGAGTTCTTTCATAAAGCGCCAGTGAGACTCCCACACCAAAGGCTCTCCGCCCACCCAGTAGACCTCTTCGACCTCTCCAGTGCGCAAAGCCAATGCGAACTCTTCTTCAACGACCTCTCGTTGAAATTTGGCAATTTTCGCCTTGGTCTCTGGAACCATCCATGGGTCGCCCACGGCCGACCACTCGCCAAAGCGCCGCTTCTCTGACTCCCAAGCCGAAGAGAGCTGCTCCCCGCACATTCGACATTTAAAATTGCAGTCGTTGTGCAGTCGATAATCAAAAGAGATGGTGCGCATCGAAGTCGCCCCGGTGTCGTCGGTGCTTCGAAACGCCTCTTCAATTTTATGCGGAAATAATTCTTTGTTGAACCAGTCGCGATAAGTCGAAAGATTCAAGACCTTATCATTGCAAACCTCACACTCAGGCAGTCGCTCACCCTGAAGCATGCGCTTTCGAACATCTCTCATATGAGGGCTGTTCCAATGTTCACTCAAACTGACCGGGCGATAATCGGTTTTGCTTTCACCTGGCTGATCGATGTATTGGTGAATAAATTCATGCGACTCTCGGCTCGCACAGCACATGCGCCGCTCGCTTTGCGGAGAGATGTAAGAGTGGGTCCACGGGGCCATACAAAAGGTTTCGTTTTTAGGCGGCTTGACCCGCTTTAACTTGTCCATTCGAAGTCCTGTGAATTGAGCAAAGTTACAAACTCAGAAAACACATCCTCAAAACTTTCGTTTCGCTGCCGATCCAAAGCGAGCGTGTAGGCCCGAAACTGGGGCCATAGCTCAGGTCGATCGGGACCAGAGAATTTGCTATTGAGTTGATTCCAAATGGTTTCAGGTAATCTCTTTTTCAAATCAAGTAAGCCTTGCGTTCGCACTGACAAAGGAAGAGCCTCTACGCTCAAGAACTCAGGATCGTAAACATAGTTGTGGCCCAAGCCCACGCGCTCACGTTCTGCCAAGCTGAACAGTTCGTCTAAATAAAAAAAGTTATACGCGCTGACGGTCTGTGTGATGCCCACACTGAGTCCACTATCTCTCAGGCGCCTCAAGTTGCCCAGCACCACGTTCCAATCAGAAGCCGAGCGAATATAGCGATTGCGCACGCCCACATCGTCGATTGAGGCGCCGATATGAACCTTTTTAAATTTTCGCCAAATCTCAAGCGCCGAATCTGGCAAAACCGTCATGTTAATATTGTAAAGAAGCTCAACCTCACGGGCGCGCCCCAACTCGATCAATGTGCGAAGATACCACCAATGTCGCTCATTGAGGGTCGGCTCCCCCCCGTTGATGTAAATGGTGCTCACACTCGATGACTGCTGGCTTAGATCTAACCAAAATTTTTCTGACTCCGTCCACTCGTCATTGAACTCTCCGTATTCGCGAACAAATGGCAGCTCGGCTTGTATCCGCTTGTACTCCTGTGCCCAGGAGCTCGAACTCGAGGGGTTGCAAGTTCGGCACTTCAAGTTGCACTTTCGGCCCAGACGAAGCTCTAGATACTCGAGCTTCGCTTCAATCTGTCCACTCGAATCGGTGGCCGCTTGAAGACTTTCTATCGAATGTGACCTAAATATCTCATTTTCACGCTGACGCTTAGACTTTAACCCCTGGTCTTCATCTTGATAGCAGCCCCTGCAAGCGGCTGGGCGCTCTCCCTTAAGCATTTGAATTCGGGCTTCCCGATGGGTCTGCGAATTCATCACCGCTTGTATGCCTTCGTCCGCAAGGTTGAAATAGTGATCTTGCCCCTGCTGGTTTCGCTCTTTCGCCATGCCAAGCCCATCTTTGAAATCGACACGGCAACAAAGACTCACCATCCCTTGAGGGTGAGAGGCCAAGTGATTCCAAGGCAGCACACAGTAGGTAGACGTCCGTGCGCTCATCGAAAATCCTTCGACGCTTCATGGGGCCCCACCCATTTTAAAAAATCAGAGCGAAATTCGCTCGATTTGGCGTTGAACCAATCGGCCACAGGGCTCGGTGACCCAAAAGCTTTAGACGAGTCGCAAATGATCTCTCGTGCCTTTGCAAATGACATAATGATTTGAGCCTTACGGATCCACTCTTGGGCGTCACCACCTTCATCCTTAAGGGTTAAATATAAATTGCGAATGTAATGAGATTTGGCCACCAATCGCTCAACCACCTCAAGAGGCGCGCTCAGGGGCGTTTGAACACGAAGTCGCAAATCGCCTGAATCGCCTATGTCGCCAAAGTAGTCGAACACTTCAAACAGCGCTTCACAGTTCAGTGGCTCGGCGCCAGAGAGCACTACCTCACTGGCCATTGGCCAAAACCTAGGCCACCACTCATAAAAAGACTCAGGCATTTCATTCGACAATTCAAACTCAAGAACAACTCCCTCATGACGTTGCTGAATAAAACTCGTAAAAGTCGATCTCATACTTGAGTAGTCGATGACATTCGAAGCTGATGACCCCGCGGCGAAGTGCAAATTTAGGACTCGCGACAAATTTGCCAAAAGTCCTCCATTTCTGGAAACGTCTTTAAAAAATCAGTTCCCCGTCTTCGGTCATGTTCAGTGAAAAATCTAAAAAAATTATTTCGCTGCTCCCGCAGAGTCATTTCATCAAAAGGGCGCGCCCGCATCCAAGCCAAGTTGCGCTCCATTCGGCCCGTTTCAAAATCCAACACTCGATGAAGCCGACTTTCCATAGTTTCGAGCGACGCCCGCTGATTTTTCATAGTTTCAATCGCTTCAACCAAATAGGACTGATAGATTTCGGGAAGAACAGGCAAACTCTGCCATTTTGGATCGCGCAAGAGGGGCGTGTCAAAAAACACTCTCTGTGAATATCGACTGTGTCGACTTCTCAACATCAAAATATCCTTCAGCAACCGACTCCAACCCACAACACTTAGCAAATTGAACGTCACAATAAAAGTCACCGTACCCATCGTGACCTCTTCGAGATACCTGTCTAGATTTTCAATAAACCGATTGTAGTCGAGCCCAAATCGGATGTACTCGGCCTGCGCGCCTTGACTGTCACAACTCACGTAAAGTTGAAACTCTTGAATGAAGCGACCATTGGTCAGCCTCGATATGCGCGGCAAAAATTTCTCCATGTACTCTTGCCGAACAGAAAAATTGCTGGTGATCGCCAACGTTAAATCCGGTTTTGGATGCTCGAGTATGTAATCGAGAACTTTGAACGTGTTGACGTCCATCAATGGCTCCCCGCCGGTCATTCGAAACACCGAAAGATCAGGGTAGAGATCAGGCCACCATTTCCAAAAGGCTTCAGCATAGGGATTAGCTTCTGACCTAGAAATGGGAATCAAACCCGAAGAAGAAAAATGCTTCAGATCATTGTGCACACCGCCCTTAAGCTCAAACCCGCCAAATTTTTTAACCTCTTCCATCCACGTCGATGAAAGATGCGGGCTACAGTAAGAACATTTGAGTTGGCAAGCTGACGAAAAATTCACCTCCACAGCCCGAGGGTTGATGTTCTGATCAGCCCCAGCCTCAATCACTTTTTCAAAATGAGGGCTGGCCCAGGGCTCAGCACTTCGGTAACTACGATCGCTCACATGTGAACCAGGGGTGTCTTCAATTCCCCAACAGTATTGACACTCCGGTGGACGAACCCCCCTGAGCATGTCGGCGCGTTGCTTTTTCTTATAGGAAGTGTTGTGCAGTGCCGACGGATCTTTTGATATTTCTTTGAGTGGGATCGCATGCGTGGGCGGATGATAACAGCTGTGCGTTCGCCCGGTTGTTAAATGCAAACTCACATGCAACCACTTGGCCAAACACAGCGATGTGGAATGGCGATCCAGCCGCAGCTGCATGGCTTTCGCCTTTTGCAAATAGGCCGTCTCCATAGGGCGAGAATGACTTCGCCACCGATTTGCACCAAGTTTAATTGGGTTGGGCATGCAGAACCCGAGCGGTTTCTGTCTTTAAGCCATCATAAAAATATTTGGCTGTCAGATCCAGACCCTCGATGAGCGTCGTTGTAGGGGTCCAGTCAAGAAGGTCACGCGCTCTCGAAAGATCTGGCCTCCGCCGTTGCGGATCATCTTTGCGCCGCTGTGCAAATTCAATGGTCGTCGACCAGTTGCCAAAGCGCTGAGCAATCAATTCTGCCAATTGCAAAACTGAGACCTCTTCGACACTTCCCAGATTGATTGGCGATTGTTCACCTGAATACGCATAGGCAAGCAAAGCCCGCACCATATCTCGCGAATAGCAAAAACTCCGAGTTTGATGGCCATCACCGTGTACGACAATGCGATTATTCTGATAAACTTGCTGAAAAAAAGAGCTGATCACTCGGCCATCCGTAAGACGCATGCCGGGGCCATAGGTGTTGAAGATTCGAACCACACCGTGAATGGCGCCCTTATTCACCATCTGGTAAACGAGAGCCTCACCTAACCTCTTGGCTTCGTCATAGCACCCTCGCGGACCGTGAAAATTCACTTCACCCAAATGGTCTTCCATTTGAGGATGAGCCGCGGGATTACCATAAACTTCTGAAGTTGAAGCAAACACAACGCGAGTATCAAACTTCTCGGCCCAATCGAAACATTTAAGTAGACCCAAAGTGTTGGCGAGCGAAGTTTCGCGCCAGAGCCTTTCAAAGTCGACGGGCGAAGCCGGTGAGGCCAAATGAAACAAAAATTTAGGATGCGGCAATTTATTTTTGGCGATAAAGAAATCCCATTGCTGAATTCCTTCAATGATATTTTCGTCAGCAAAAAAGAACTGGTGGGGATAACGCGATTTGATGTCTTGAATATTGCGATGTTGGCCAGTCAAAAAGTTATCCAATGCCAACACCCAAGCGCCTTGCTCGAGTAGGTAATTACATAGGTTTGAGCCTAAAAAACCGGCAGCTCCGGTGACGGCAAAACAAACCCCATCGTATTTTCTATGAATAGATGATTTCCCCATAAACTAGGCTCAAAGAGTTACCCCACTGAGCTACAAAATGTCACGCCTAGGACGACTTTCGAGCGAGTAAAAAGAGAATTTCAAAGAGCGCGTCCACCGCAGCCAGTGCTGAAATCTGAGCGTGATCGTAGGGCGGACTGAGTTCGACAATATCGGCTCCAACCAAATTGTCGATTTGCAAGTGGCGCAAGATTCTCTGCACCTCGTAGGTGGTCAGGCCGCCAACTACTGGGGTTCCGGTTCCCGGTGCGTACGCAGGGTCCAAACAGTCGATATCAAAGGTCAAATAGGCAGGACCTTCGGTTTTGGGAAGCCCTTTCAAAAACGCTTCAAGGCCCTGAACCCTCAAATCGTCGATCGTGAACGATTTCATCTTTGCCTGACGCACAAGATCGAGGTCATCTCCACCAGCTAGTGGGCCCCGCAGACCAATTTGCATACTTCGCGCTGGGTCAATTAGGCCTTCCTCTATGGCGTGGCGCAAAAATGAACCGTGATGATACTCGCAGCCCCAAGCCGCCGGATAAGTATCAAGATGGGCATCGAAGTGAATAAGAGCCACGGGAGAGCCCAGGGCTTTTCGAACCGAGCGTAATATCGGAAGAGTGATTGAGTGATCTCCACCAACGGCCACAAATTTCTTTTTGGAAGCCTGCACATTTGCGAAATGCTTCTCGATACGCGAGTAGGTTTCATTCAGATCAATAGGAACGACCGAGCAGTCGCCCGTGTCAGCAATTTTCAATCGCTCAAAAATATCTTCGCCGCGCGCCCAATTGTAACCCCGACCAAGTGAACTGGCCTCGCGTACGGCTGTTGGTGCGAACCTTGCTCCTGGCCTAAACGACACGCCTCCATCAAATGGAACTCCCACAAGAGCCACATCAAATTTTTCATCTAAACTGGCTTGGGGAAGTCGAAAGAAAGTTTTAATGCTCGAAAATCTGGGAAACTCACGACCACTAATGGGTTTAAAGTCCATGTTTGTCTCCATCTAAAATTTGACGATTGTTGCCAAGACTCCACTCGAGTGCGCCGCCGCTCAGAGCTTTGAGCTGGTGTTTCTTCCAACTGTCGTACACGAATTTTGAATCGGGCTCCTCACCGAGGCGGCGGCGTTTTCTCACGACTCCATCTGCCAATGCTTTTAACTTTTGACCGCTTCTTTCATACACATACCAATGCAGAGATTGGACTTTGGCTTCTCCCACGCCTTCGTCCCATAGCCATAGCTGCAAAATGGGGCGATTGTTGATAAACTCGAGCTTGGCTCTCTCCCATTTGACTCCTTCTTGAGTCAACGGCATCGGATCGACCGCTCTCCAGGTTCCGTCGTTCCAAGCCACCGTGTCTTTAAGGAGTTTGACGGTGTGACCTTTGAACTTCAATTCACAATCTTTACGCAAAAGAGCCTTGGGTTTGCAGCTCGAATTAGCCCAGACCGGCGTAGCAAAAAAAACTGTGCAAATGTACAACCACCTCATACAAAGAAGATCATAATATTGACTCGAGGGTGCATACAATGAAAGTCGACTCGATGATGCAGCATCAGCTGCTGAGCTGGTACAAAGCCAACGCTCGCCAGCTGCCCTGGCGTGCAAACAGGGACCCATACCGGATTTGGATCTCTGAAGTGATGCTGCAACAAACTACGACGACGGCCGTCATTCCCTATTTTGAGAGGTTCATCGAGCGCTTTCAAAGTCTAGAGGCGTTGGCTCGTGCTCGAGAGAGTGATGTGATCGAAGCGTGGGCGGGACTGGGTTACTACTCGCGGGCGCGAAATCTTCACCGTGCGGCCAAAGAGATTTTTCAGTTCATGAGCCGCGGGCTTGGATTTCCAAGTGATCATTTGCAATTGATTGAGCTGCCTGGATTTGGACCCTACACGTCGAGATCCGTGGCGAGCCTCGCCTTCGACGAACCGGTTGGCGTGATTGATGGCAACGTGATTCGAGTGTTCGCTCGGCTTTATGACTCGGGTGAGGATTGGTGGAAGCCTGCGGTTCGAAAAAACCTACAAATCTTGGCCGACCGCTGGGTCCAAGGCACGTCGAGTTCACAAATGAATCAGGCTCTTATGGAGCTCGGCCGCGTGATCTGCACTCCCAAATCACCGTATTGCAACCTTTGCCCACTCCTAACAAAGTGCAAAGCGCGAAAGCGAGGCACCATTCTTCTTCGACCAAGTGCCAAACCTAGAAAGGCTCGTGAAATTTGGGTCTGGCAGCCCCAAGTCGTCAGGCGCGGAGAAGAGATTTTGCTCACTCAGGGCACTCGCCTGCCCTTCTTAAATCAACATTGGGTCCTGCCTGGTTTGGCCAAGAAAGTTTCAAGCGCTCCTAAGAAATTCTTGTACAAGCACACGATCACCCACCATGACATCTATGTTCAATCGACTTCTCGCCGCCAACTCATGAAGGGGAATATCTCAAAATGGGTTCGACTAAGTGAGATCAAACAGCACTGCCCAGCCAGCTTAGTTCATAAGGCCATCGCCCTGTCATACGACATATAAGTATTTGATTTTACTTGGTAAAAAATAGTACTATTTTGACGCAGAAAAATGGGGCATGATAGTACTATGAAGACGCCATCTGGTAAATTTGTATTGCGCTTAGAGCCCTCGCTTCACAAACGATTAAAAAATGAAGCCGCTGCAAGTGGCCTATCTCTCAACCAATGGGTGACCAATAAAATTACTGATCGGTTTGGCAATCAACCTGACTCCCACATTGTGACCTCTATTCAGCAGGCCTTTGGCTCAGAAGTCGAAGCGATTTTGGTGTTTGGATCTGCTGTTCGGGGTGAATTGAAGGCCGGCTCAGATCTTGATCTACTGGTTGTGGTCAGTTCGTCTCTTCCGGTAGATCGATCACTCTATCGAAGATGGGACAAATTAGTTGAACCCGTATTGGGACATAGATACTCACCTCAGTTTAGCCATTTGCCAAACTCTGAATCCGCTTCAAGTCTTTGGCTTGAAGTTGCATTAGAAGGGAAGATTCTCTACGACAAAAATGATTCGGTTCACAGAGTTTTGGCCCTGATTCGTAAAAAAATCGCGTCCGGACAGTTCACACGAAAAGAGAGCCACGGCCATCCCTATTGGGTGAAAGCAGAGAAAAGTGCAAAATAAATCCCTAGCGCATGACTATATTGACCGGGCGAACAAACGTCTATCCGCTTTAGCGGCGCTTTACAAAGTGGAGGCATGGGCTGATGTTGTCAGAGAATCGCAAGAAGTCGTGGAGCTTGCATTGAAATCATTGCTGAGACACTTTCACATTGAAGTCCCTCGCATTCATGATGTCTCTGGTATTCTTGAAAACGAATTGGCCAGATTCCCCATTCAAGTACAAAAAAACATTCCTAAGTACATGGAGATCTCTCGAGCCCTGAGGCGGGATCGCGAACTGGCTTTTTATGGCAGCGAAGATCTCACACCTCGAGAGTTCTATAAAAAAGCCGACGCCGACACGGCCAAACAGTCGGCGGAGTGGATCGTGAAGACCCTTCTTGAGGTCATTCAATGATCATGTTTCGCTTGAGCTTTTACACTAGGCTTTCAATTGCGTTTTGGGTTTCGAGCTCGCTAGTCGCGTGCACGAGCGCCAGCAAAGACCCAATCCAGTCAAAGGGTCAAAACGGCGCTCTCACCCAAGTAGGCAGCAACACGGAGCCCAGGCTATCCAATGATGGCAAGTGGATGGCCTTTGTGTCGTCGATGCGCGAAGATCACTCGCATCCCCAAATCTATCTGATGTCGACGATCACAGGTGAAGAAAGACGCATCACATTTTCAAACGGCGCTGCACTCACTCCCAGCTTTCACCCCACCGAGCCTTGGATTGTTTATGCAAGCTCAACAGATGAACTCAAAGAAAATCCTCCGCTCCTTGGCTCGCCGCTACCCCAATCGGAACTGCCAAACGATTATCGAGAACCCACAGAGCTTTATATTCACACACTCGACAACTTAGAAATCACCAGACTCACCAACCGGCGCGGCTTTGACGGAGAACCTCAGTTCATTGCGAATGGGGCCCGGCTCACTTGGACGCGCGTGATCGACAGTAAGCGCACCGAGATCGTGTCGCTCGATCGCAAAAAAAGTCAGCTTCGCATCGTCAAGGGACTCAAAGACAACCCCACGCAATTTGTCTCTTCTAAAGATGAAAAGTGGCACGCCTGGTTGGTGTGGGATGAAACTTTTGCCACCAATCAAATTTGGGTACGAGGCCCAGACGGAGAGCCGTTTGAAATCAAACTCGATGAACCAAGAAGGCACCTCGATTTGTCGTTTCACCCAGATGCAAGCCGGCTCTATTGGTCAGACGAAAAAGGGCTTTGGCAGTACCACTTAGCTACACAATGTTTGATGGAACTCAAAAAACCTCAGCCTGGTCTCAGGTACCCCCTAGTCACAATGGACGGAGCGAGTTTGATTTACGTTTTTTCAAACAAGGGTCGGTCGCAAATTTATCGAGA